>DATAQP010000098.1:0-5902 GCA_036264595.1 Allostellaceae bacterium | reverse complement strand
CGGACGGCTGTTTCCGCATCTGACGGTGCGCCAGAATCTGCTCTACGGGCAGTTCTTCGCGCCGAAACCGGAACGCTTCTCCTCGCTCGCCGAGGTCATCGAGCTGCTCGGCCTCGGCGCGCTGCTCGCTCGTCGCCCGGCCTTGCTGTCCGGCGGCGAGAAGCAGCGCGTCGCCATCGGCCGCGCGCTCCTCACCAGCCCGCGCCTGCTGCTGATGGACGAGCCGCTTGCATCGCTCGACGAGCAGCGCCGCAAGGAGATCCTGCCCTATATCGAGCGGCTGCGCGACGAGGTAAAGGTCCCGATCATCTATGTCAGCCATTCGCGCGAGGAGGTCGAGCGCCTCGCCTCGACGACGGTGCGGCTGGTGGACGGACGCGTCGCCTCCGTCACGAGCGCGGCCGGGCCCCGGCTGATTTCAGGCGACGTGGGGGCGTGACGGCGGGCCGCGCGATCGCTGCCGCGCGGCGGGCTGGGCCGATCGCGGCTTCCAGCATGACGAGATGCGGCCGCAAGGCGGCGTGCGCCACCAGCTCCATGTCGCGATAGTTCCTGACCAGCTCCTCGCCGAACGAGGTCAGCACGGCGCCGCCGCCCGACCTGCCGCCGAGCTTGGTGGCGACGACAGGGTCGCGAAACGCCGTGTTGAGGGTGTCGATCAGCATCCAGGCGCGGCGATAGGACATGTCCATTGCGCGGCCGGCCGCCGAGATCGAGCCGGTGTCGCGGACATGCTCGAGCAGGCGGATCTTGCCTGGCCCAAGGGCGCCGGCCGTCTCGAAATCGATGCGCAGGGTCAGCTTCGCCATCGGCGAAGCTTAGCATGCGCGGGATAGGCCGGGGAACGATCGCAGGCTCCGTGCCGGTCTTCGTGGGTCTTTCGCGGATGACGAAAGATGCCGCTCCTCGCCCCGGACGGGGTGAGGAGAATGGGCAAACTGGCTCTCTCGCCCATCGCGGTGACGGAAGAGGAGAAATAATTTAGTTGGATGAGGCGGTGGCGAAGCACAAACTGCTCATCAGTTCACGCCCCATGCTCTTGCACGAGAGTCTCCCCGGTACGAAAGCATCGGTTCTCATGACCAGGAACGAGGTTCCTCTCCTCGATGTTGCCGCCCTCTACGGCCCGCCTTCGCCGCGCCGCGACGCGACAGACCGGGCGATCACGGCGGCGGCCGCCGAATTCGGATTCATGACCATCTCCGGCCTGTCGGGCGATTTGCCGATCGGGGCGGCGGCGCGGCATGAGCTGCTCCGCATCTTCGCGCTGCCCGCGGGGGAAATCCGCAAGCTCTGGCGGCAGAAATTCGACCCGGCGCAGGCCAACGTCTATCGCGGCTGGTTTCCCGTCCAGCACGGCGATCCGACATACAAGGAAGGCATCGACATGGGGCCGGATGTCGCCTACGGGCAGGCGGTGGTCCGGGCGGACGATGTTCTGTGCGAGGCGACCCCCTTGCCGCCCGAGCGCCTTCTGCCGGGCTGGCAGGATGCCGTCGCCGCCTATTATCGGGCGCTCGAGCATACCGCAGCGCTCCTGATGCGCTCGATCGCGCGTGGGCTAGGCCTGCCGGAGGCTAGTTTCGATGCCGCATTCAAAGGCGGCATCTCGACGCTGCGGCTGATCCGCTATCCGCAACGTGCCGAGGCATCGCTCGCCGCCGCTGGCGACGAGATCTGGGTCACACACCGCGGCGAGCGCCGCCATCTGGTCGGGCGGGCGCATGCCGATTCCGGCTTCGTGACGCTGCTCGCCCAGAATGGGATCGAGTGGCTGCAGGCGCGGGCGCGAAACGGCGATTGGCTCGATGTGCCGCCTAGGGATGGCACGCTCGCGGTCAATTTCGGCAAGGTCCTCGATCGCTGGACAGGCGGCCGCATCAAGGCGACCGAGCACCGCGTGCTCGGCGCCGGCCGCGAGCGCTTCTCGATCCCGTTCTTCTACGAGCCGCGCCCTGACGCGGTGATCGCACCGCTGCCGATCCCCGGCGTCGAGCCCTTCGCGCCGTTCCTGTACGGCGACCATCTCTGGGCCTCGACGACGAAGTTCGTCGAATATCGCGGCCTCGAGCACCTGCGCCAGCCGCGCGGCGTGCCGCAAGCCGCGATGGTCGAGCTGCACGCGAGCACGTATTGAGCAGGACACCGCGTCACCATGAAGATCACCGACATCAAGACATTCGTCGTCGGCAATCCGCCGCCCTATTTCGGCGGGCGCTATTTCATCTTCCTGAAGCTGATCGCCGATAACGGCATCGAGGGGGTCGGCGAGGTCTATGCCGCGACCTTCGCGCCACAGACGATCGTCGCCATGATCCGCGACGTCTTCGCGCACCATGTCATCGGTGCCGACCCGTTCCGCATCGAGACGCTGTGGCGCAACGTCTACGGCCGCGGCTATTCGCAGCGGCCCGACATCTCGCTGATGGGCATTCTCAGCGGGCTCGAGATGGCGTGCTGGGACATCGTCGGCAAGGCGGTGGAGAAACCGGTCTACGCGTTGCTCGGCGGCAAGGTGCACGAGCGGCTGCGCTCCTACACCTATCTTTACCCCAATGCCGACGAGGGGCATGCCTATGACGATGTCGCCGTCTATCGCGACCCCGATGTCGCGGCGGAGCGGGCGGCGGCCTATGTCGCGATGGGCTTCACTGCCGTCAAGTTCGATCCCGCGGGCGCCTATTCGACCTTCGATCCGCGCCAGCCCAGCCTCGAGCGGCTCGCGCTGTCGGAAGCCTTCTGTCGAAGGGTCCGCGAGACCGTGGGGACCAAATGCGATCTCCTCTTCGGCACGCACGGGCAGTTCACCGCCTCGGGTGCGATTCGCCTCGCCCGCCGGCTCGAGCCCTACGATCTCTTATGGTTCGAGGAGCCGACGCCGCCCGAGATGCCGGAGGAGATGGCACGAGTCGCGCGCCAGACCTCGATCCCCATCGCGACGGGCGAGCGGCTGACGACGAAATACGAGTTCGCGCGCGTTCTCGATCTTCAGGCCGCCTCGATTCTGCAGATGGCGCTCGGCCGCGTCGGCGGGCTGCTCGAAGCCAAGAATATCGCCGGCATGGCCGAGGCGCATTACGCCCAGATCGCGCCGCATCTCTATTGCGGGCCCATCGAGGGCGCCGCCAATATCCAGATCAGCGCCTGCAGCCCGAACTTCCTGATTCTCGAGAGCATCCAGGATTGGGGCGGCTTTCACGCCGAGATCCTCAAGAAGCCGATTCGCTGGGAGGAGGGATACGTCATCCCGCCGAGCGAGCCCGGCCTCGGCGTCGAGCTCGACGAGGCGGTGGCGCTCGCCCATCCCTATGACGGCACCGATCTGCATCTCGTGCCCGTCTTCGGGCCGGTCGACGATCAACCCCTCTCCCGCACCGCGGGAGAGGGTGGCACAGGCGGAGCCCGCGACGGGTGAGGGCTGGTGCCGCAAGCTCGATCGGCCATGCGCGCGGCGAGAACCCTCACCCGGCTCGCTACCCACGCCACCCTCTCCCGCGATGCGGGAGAGGGGCAAGCGCTACTCCCTATAAGGACCCGACATGCGCTATGGATTCATTGGCCTCGGCAATCTCGGCGCCCATCTCGCTTCGAGCCTCGTGCGCGGCGGCTTCGCGCTCACCGTCCACGACCTGAACCGAGCGGCCGCGGACCGCTTGATCGCGTCCGGTGCGCGCTGGGCCGACTCGCCGAGATCCTGCGCGGCGTCGGTCGACGCGGTGATCACATGCCTGCCTTCGCCGGCCGCCTCGCGCGCGGTCGTCACGGGTACCGACGGCGTCCTCGACGGGCTGCGCGCCGGTGGCACCTGGATCGAGATGAGCACCAACGATCAGCATGAGATCGCCGGTATCGCCGCGCTCGCCGCGGCGAGGGGCGTCGCCACGCTCGAGGCGCCGGTGACGGGCGGCGTGCACCGCGCCGCCGCCGGCGAGATCACGGTGCTCGTCGGCGGCGACGCCGCGACCTTCGCGGCGCATCGTCCGGCGCTCGCGGCAATGGGCGGCGAGGTCTTCCACATGGGCCCGCTCGGCAAGGCCTCGGTGATCAAGGTGATCACCAACATGCTGGCCTTCATCCATCTCGTCGCCGCCGGCGAGGCGCTGATGCTGGCGAAGAAGGGCGGCCTCGATCTCGCCCAGGCCTTTGCGGCGATCAAGGCGAGCTCCGGCACCAGCTTCGTGCACGAGACGGAGAGCCAGCTCATCCTCAACGGCAGCTATAACATTGGCTTCACGATGGATCTCGCCTGCAAGGATCTCGGCTTCGCCCATCTTCTCGGCCGCGAGTTCGGCGTCCCTCTCGAGCTTGCCGGTTTGACGGAGCAGATTTTCCGGCGTGGCCAGGCTCAGTACGGCGGTGGCGCCTGGTCGACTGAGATCGTCAAGCTCCTGGAAGACGCCGTCGGCACCGATCTGCGCGCGCCCGGGTTCCCCGCCGTATTGGAGGAGTGAGCGCGGGAAGCAGCGGGGACGACCGGATCGACGACGCGATTCTTGGATATCCGTGAGTTCCGGGCCGCGACGGATCGTTCGCTTTGGCGCCATCGCACCATGCCGAAATACGGGGCGGGCGCGTCAGCTCGACACTGTCGAGCGGACATTCTCGACGCGGATCTGTCTTCCGGGATGTGCCAGGACCGGACTCCGAGCGGGTTCATCTTATCCAGCCTGCAAATGAGCGCCGAAGCTTGACTGTCGCGAATTCTTGCTATGCGGAGCGGGCCCGTGGCGGCGCCGATCGAGGCATTTACATTTGGTTCCGCGCCGCTATGGCGATGCCGCCTCGAGAATCCGCTTCTCGAGCGCTTTGTAGTCGCCGTCGAAGTGATGCGAGCCGGAGGTGCGGATTATCGTGACGCCCTGGGCGGCGAGGCCCGGGCAACCGGTATGCTTCTCATCCGCCCCGTAGACGCACAGAACGAGGGCGGGCGGGATCTTGGCGACTTCCGGCTCGATCGGCAGTTTTTCATCGCTGGGCCCCGGTTGCAGCCAGCCGTCGACGTCCACCTGGAAATAGGTCTTCGCCTCGATGGCGAGCAGCGCGATGCGGGTGACGTGCTGTTTCAACCCCTCGGGCAGTCGGTTGTAGGCGAAGGGCAGCACGTTGGCGCCGAGCGAGTAGCCGATCAGGAGCACCTTCGAGGCGTGCCAGCGCTGCAGATAGGTCGACATCACGTCGGCGAGGTCCTTCGCGGTCTGATCCGGCGTTTTCTGTGCCCAGAAATATTTGAGGCTGTCCCAGCCGACGACCGGCATGCCGTAGCGCTGCAGATCCTCGGCGATGGTCCTGTCGAGATCGGCCCAGCCGCCATCGCCCGAGAACAGGATCGCCATGACGTCGGATTGTCGGTCGACCGGCAGATCGACGAGGGGGAGCGACGCGTCGGGCGGCCCGGTCTCGCGTGTGAAATGCGGTGCCAGCATCGCGGCGAGAGTGATTGCCGGCTCCGTCGCGCTCGCGAATTCCCTGATATCGACCGTCATGCCGGCCTGCTGCAGCCGCCGCACGCGGTCGCGCCCGTCCGGCGGGCCATCCGGCGTCACTCCGACTGACCAGAATCCCGGCAGACTGACGGCGGCGTCTCGCTGGAGGTCCTCGTGGTAGCGCGGCCGAGCCGGCGGCGCGGCAGCGAGCGGACGGGCGAGATCGATGGTCGCCGTGGGGTCGATCGACACCGCGCCGGCAAGGGTGGCGGGCGGCGCCTGGGCAAGGATCAGCTCGGCCAGCGTGCCGCCTTCACCGAATCCGGCGACGGTGGGCATCAGGTAGGTCGTGAGGCCGGCCTCGCGTTGGACCTGCTGGCTCAGGGTAAACACGTCGTTCCCGAGATAGAGGCGGTCGTTGTGGCTCTGCGATAGGTTCTTGAGATAAGCCGCGGTGTCGACGCCGACGACCAGCGCCC
>DATAQP010000079.1:0-13698 GCA_036264595.1 Allostellaceae bacterium | reverse complement strand
GCCGATGGCGCCGCCTTCATGTCGGGCGTCGCCATTGCCCGTGCCAAGCTCCTCGCCTATGTGCTCAGCGGCTTCCTCGCCGCCCTCGCCGGACTGCTGCTCACCTTCATCACCTTCTCGGGCGAGGCGAGCGCACCGGCTGGCGGCACCTATACGCTGAACTCGATTGCCGCGGTGGTGATCGGCGGCACCTCGCTATTCGGCGGCAGCGGCGGGGTCGTCGGCTCGATCTTCGGCGCCTTCGTGCTGCGCACCATTGAGGATCTGCTGTTCGTCTTCGACCTCCCGCCGCTCTGGCAGCCGCTCTTCCAGGGCATCGTCCTGCTCGCCGCGGTCAGCCTCGGCGCCGGCCGCGTCTTCCGCCTGCGCAACCGCCTCGAGCTGTTCGGGTAGGCCGCCCCGTGCCGCGCATCCTGGTCCGGCCAGAATTCCTCGCCTTCGGCTTTGTCGGCGTGATGCTGCTCGCCGGCAGCGTCTATTCGACGAATTTCCTCTCCGCCACCTATCTGCTGCAGCAGCTTCAGGTCGCCTCGTTCCTCGGCATCATCGCCTCGGGCGCGATGATCGTCATCCTGCTCGGCCATATCGATCTTTCGATCCCGTGGGTGGTGACGGTCGGCGGCATGATGTCGACGGCGGCGGCCGGCTGGTGGGACCCCGCCGTCGCATTGCCGTTCGGTGTGCTCTGCGGCCTTCTGGTCGGCCTCGTCAACGGGCTCGGCGTCGCCTTCCTGCGGATCCCGTCGATGATCTTCACCCTCGGCATCAATGCAGTGGCGCAGGGATTGATGGTGCTGCACACCGGTGGCTTCGCGCCGCAGGACCAGGCGACCCCCTTCATGCACTGGCTCTCGGTCGAACGCTCGATGCTCGGCATCCCCAACGCGCTGTTCGTCTGGCTGATCGTTGGCAGCGCCATTACCGCCATGCTCGGCCGCACGCCGCTCGGCCGCTACATCTACGCGATCGGCAATCGCGAGGCGGTCGCCTACCTCTCAGGCGTCGACACGCGCAGCGTGCTCATCGTCTGCTTCGCGATCAGCGGTGCCTGCAGCGCCCTCGCCGGCGTGCTGCTCGCCGGCTATTCCGAGAAGGCGTACCAGGCGATGGGCGATGCCTATCTATTGCCGGCGATCGCCGCCGTGGTGCTCGGCGGCACCAATATCCTCGGCGGCCGCGGCACCTATCTCGGCACCATCGCGGGAGTCATCCTGATCGGCCTCTTGCAGAGCATCCTCTCGGTCATGCAGATGCCCGAGGCAGGACGGCAGATCATCTATGGCACGGTCATCATCGCCATGCTGCTCGTCTATGGCCGCGGCATCCGCGTGCATGGCTAGGGCCGCTGTGCGCCCGCCTGGGCGACGTAGATGGCGTAGAGCGAGGTGGTGGCGGTGATGAACAGCCGGTTGCGCTTAGGCCCGCCAAACGTCACGTTCGAGACGACCTCCGGCACTTTGATCTTGCCAAGCAGCTCGCCGGCGGGCGAATAGCAATGGACGCCATCGCCGGCGCTCGTCCACAGATTCCCGTCGACGTCGAGACGGAAGCCGTCGGCGAGACCAGGATTGATCTCGGCGAAGACCCGTCCCTCGCTTAACCTCGCACCATCGCGCACCGTGAAGGCGCGTATGTGATGCGGCCCCTTGGGATCATGCGAGGCACCGGTATCAGCGACGTAGAGAATGCTCTCATCCGGCGAGAAGGCGATGCCGTTCGGCTTGACGAAATCGTCGGCGGCGATGGCGAGGTTGCCGCTCGCGGGGTCGAGACGGAAGACATAGCAGACGCCGAGCTCGCTCGCGGTCTTGTGGCCCTCGTAGTCGCTGAGGATTCCGTAAGGTGGATCGGTGAACCAGATGCTGCCGTCCGATTTGACGACGACATCGTTCGGCGAGTTGAGCCGCTTGCCGCGATACTTGTCGGCGAGTATGGTGATCGTGCCGTCGCTCTCGGTCCGCGTCACACGTCGCGTACCATGCTCGCATGTGACCAGCCGGCCCTGACGATCACGCGTATTGCCGTTGCTGTTATTCGCGGGATGACGGAAGACGCGCACCCCCAACCCCTCCGACCACTGCATCATGCGATTGTTCGGAATGTCGCTCCACAGCAGATAGTCGCCATCGGCGAAATAGACCGGCCCTTCGGCCCACAGCATGCCGCCATGCAGCTTCTCGAGCCAGGCATTGCCTAACGTCATGAAATGAAAACGGTCGTCGAAGATCTCAACCTCGCCGGCCATGCGAATCCTCCCGGATCAGTGGTTGAGCAGAACGCGCGGGGCGCCGCAATTGCGCCGGCCGGAGCTGGCGCATTCCTGCTGCTTGTTCCAGTCGGCAAACTCGACAGCGAACTCGGCGAGCAGAACCACCGCGATGATGGCGAGGATAATGGCGATGTAGTTGTTCATGCCGTGGCTCACCGCAAGACGCCGCTCCGGCAAAAAGTAACCCGCCGCCGCCGCCGCTCCAAGCCAAAGGTGGATCGGTCAGCCTCTCCGATGCTCGGCGGCGAGGCCGACATAGCGGCCTGGCAACTCGGCTATGTAGCGCCTCTCCTTGTCGCCGAGCGCGCGCATGAAGCGCGCCGGGTTGCCGCCCCACAGCTCGCCGTGCGGTACTCGCTTGCCCGGCGTGACCAGCGCGCCAGCGGCGACCATGGCGCCGCCCTCGACGACCGCACCGTCGCTGACGCAGGCCTTCATGCCGCCGAAGCTGCCATCCTCGAGGCGGCAGGCATGGATCAGCGCCATGTGTCCGATCGTCACCTCGGCGCCGATCCAGACCGGCGGCTTGCCGGTCGAGCCATGGACGACCGTGCCATCCTGCACGTTGCTGTTGGCGCCGACGACGATCGTCGCGACGTCACCGCGCAGCACGCAGCCGAACCAGATGCTCGCATTCTCGCCGATCTCGACGTCGCCGACGATGACGGCGCCGGGCGCGACGAAGGCGCTCGCGGCAATGCGCGGGAGAATGCCGCGATAAGGCCGAATGAGCGGTTCCATCGGACTAGGGAAACATGGGCTGCTGCTGCAGACCGGTGGTTTCGGGCAGGCCGAGCATGGCGTTCATGTTCTGCACCGCCTGGCCCGAGGCGCCCTTCACCAGATTGTCGATCGCCGCGACCAGGATCGCACGATCCTTGAGGCGATCCGCCGCCAGCCCGATGAGGCAGAGATTGGAGCCACGCACGTGATGCGTCGACGGCACGCCGCCTGCGGCGACGATGCGCACGAAAGGCTCGCCGCGATAAGTCTCGTCGAGAGTTTGCCGCAGCGCCGCGACATCGACGCCTCTGGCCAGGCGGACATAGATCGTCGCCAATATGCCGCGATTCATCGGCACCAGATGCGGCGTGAAGTTGACCGTGATCGGCCGGCCTGCCGCCGCGCTCAGCCCCTGGTCGATCTCCGGCGCATGACGGTGATGGGCGATGCCGTAGGCGGCGATGCCCTCGGCCACCTCGGCGAAGAGGCTGGTCTGCTTCAGCTCGCGGCCGGCACCGGTAACGCCCGATTTGGCATCGATGATGATGTCGTCAGCGTCGATCAGCCCAGCGCGCACCAGCGGTACCAGCGGCAGCTGCGCCACCGTCGGATAGCAGCCGGGATTGGCGACCAGCCGCGCATTGCCGAGCGCCGGCCGCGCCAGCTCCGTGATGCCGTAGATCGCCGCGCGCTGCAGGGCCGGGGCGCGATGCGGGTGGCCGTACCACACGGCGTAGGTCTCGACATCGGCGAGGCGGAAATCGGCGGATAGGTCGACGATGCGCAGGTGATCGGGCAGCGCCGCGATCACCTCTTGCGTCGTGCCGTGCGGCAGGCAGCAGAAGACCAGCTCGACGGCGGAGAAATCGACGGCATCGATGGTGACGAGCGCAGGCAAGTCGCGCCCGGCGAGATGCGGGAAGACGGCGCCGATCGTCTTGCCGGCATGGCGATCGGCGGTGAGCGCGACGATCTCTATACGATCATGGAAGGCGAGGAGGCGCAGCAGCTCGGCGCCGGTGTAGCCGCTGGCCCCGATTATGGCGATCTTGACCCGATGTCCTGCTTGCAACATATCCAATCCCCCAACAGCGAAAAAGGGGCGCCCCGCAGGACGCCCCTCTTGATACGCGGATCGCCTGCCGGATCAGCGTTTGGAGAATTGGAAGCTGCGTCGCGCCTTCGCCTTGCCGTATTTCTTGCGCTCGACGACACGGCTGTCGCGCGTCAGGTAGCCGCCCGCCTTGAGCACCGAGCGCAGGCCCGGCTCGTAATAAGTCAGCGCCTTGCTGATGCCGTGGCGCACCGCGCCGGCCTGGCCGGAGAGCCCGCCGCCGACCACCGTGCAGACGACATCGTACTGACCGACCCGCTCGGCGACGACGAAGGGCTGGTTCATCATCATGCGCAGCACCGGCCGGGCGAAATAGACCGGACTCTCGCGGCCGTTAACCAGGATCTTGCCGTTGCCCGGCTTGATCCAGACCCGGGCGATGGCGTTCTTGCGCTTGCCCGTGGCATAGGCGCGGCCCTGCGGATCGATCTTGGGCTTCGCCGCCTCTGCCGCGGCATCCGGCGCGGTCGCCGCAGCCGGGGAGGCCTGGGCCGCCGTCATAGCGTGGCGCAGAGCGCCGAGGGATTGATCGGTATCGGCCATGCTCAGCCCACCTTGTTCTTGCGGTTCATCGCGCCGACATCGAGCGTCGTCGGCTGCTGCGCCTCGTGCGGATGGCTCGGCCCGGCATAGACGCGCAAATTGCTCATGATCTGGCGGCCGAGCGGGCCGCGCGCGACCATGCGCTCCACCGCCTTCATGATGACGCGCTCCGGATGCTTGCCGTCGAGGATCGCGCCCTTGCTGCGCTCCTTGATGCCGCCGGGATAGCCGGTGTGCCAATAGAATTTGCTGTCGGCGCGCTTGTTGCCGGTGAGATGCACCTTCTCCGCATTGACGACGACGACGTGGTCGCCGCAATCCATATGCGGGGTGAAGCCCGGCTTGTGCTTGCCGCGCAGGCGCATGGCGATGACCGTGGCGAGACGGCCGAGCACCAGCCCGTCCGCGTCGATCAGTAGCCACTTCTTGTCCAGGTCGGACGGTTTGGCGGAATAGGTTTTCATCGGGTAACTCATCCAGGGCGCACGACCACGCTCAAGTCAGGTCGGCGCAAGGCGGCGGAGTATGTCAGGAAAACTTGCCCTGTCAAGGACAGAACATGCCGCAAAATCAATGAGATAATCTATGCGGTATTATTTTACCGCCCTTTCTCGGCCTGCTCGCGCGGGGGAAGCGAATAGGTGGCGACGACATGGGCAACCATCTCGCTGTGATCCTCGGTATAGAGCGCGACCTCGCCGACCGCGAGACGGCTGCCGAGCTTGAGCAGCTTGGCCTCGGCACGGATGCCGGCCGGCGGCGGCTTGCGCAGGAAATTGATGGTCAGGCTGCTGGTCACCGCGAGCTCGACGCGGCCGATCGCCGAGAGCACGGCGGCGTAGAGCACGAGATCGGCGAGCATCATCAGCAGCGGCCCGCCGATCGTGCCGCCCGGCCGCAGGAAATCGCTCTTGAAGGGCAGCGTGGCGACTGCCTGCCCCTCCCCCATCTCGACGATGTCGGCACCGAACGCGGCGGCAAAAGGCAGGCTGTCGCGGATGATGCCGCGAAACTCCTCGACGGTGACCCCGGCCATGTCGTTCTCCTTCTCCGCCGGATCATAGCAGCTCTTGCGCAAATGACTTGAAACGCGGCCGCGGACCGGGCGACATAGCAGGAGCGATCGAGGAGGTCCACGATGACCGCGCTTGGCACGACGACAAAGAAAGCCGAGACGGAGCCGATCCTGCTGCGCCGGGACGCGGACGGTGTCGCCTTCCTGACGCTCAACCGCCCGCAGGCGCGCAACGCCCTCTCCGTCGCGCTGATGACGCAGCTTCAGGACAGCCTCGACACGATCGCCGGCGATAGGGCGGTGCGCGTCGTCGTCATCGCCGGCGCCGGCCCCGCCTTCTGCGCCGGCCATGATCTGCGCGAGATCCGCGCCAATCCCGGCCGCGCGTACTACGAGGCGCTCTTCACGCAATGCAGCCGGCTGATGCTGTCGATCATTCGCCTGCCCAAGCCGGTGATCGCCCGCGTACACGGCGTCGCCACCGCGGCGGGCTGCCAGCTCGTCGCCAGCTGCGATCTTGCGGTTGCCGCCGAGGATGCGCGCTTCGCCACGCCGGGAGTCAACATCGGCCTCTTCTGCTCGACGCCGATGGTGGCGCTGAGCCGCGCTGTCGGCCGCAAGCCGGCGATGGAGATGCTGCTGACCGGCGATCTCGTCGACGCGCCGCGCGCCAGAGAGCTCGGCTTGGTCAATCGCGTCGTATCTCTCGCCGGACTCGACGAGGCTGTCGCCCAGCTGGCCGCGCAGATCGTGGGAAAATCGGCGCATGTGCTGGCGATCGGCAAGGAAGCCTTCTATCGCCAGGCCGAGCTCGGTGTCGCCGAGGCATATGACTACGCGGCGGAGGTGATGACTCGCAACATGCTGGCGCGCGACGCCGAGGAAGGCATCGACGCCTTCATCGCGAAGCGCCCGCCGGTGTGGCAGGATCGCTAACACCGTCACCAGCAGGGACCGCCCGTGAATCACGACAGCTACAGCGACGCCTATCTGCGATCTGTCCTCGACCGCGTCCGCACCATCGCCATGGTCGGCGCCTCGCCGCATTGGAACCGGCCGAGCTTCTTCGCGATGAAATACCTGCAGGGCAAAGGCTTTCGCGTCATCCCGGTCAATCCGCGCGCTTCCGGCGAGACGATCCTCGGCGAGACTGTCTTCGGCGATCTGAAGGACATCCCAGTTCCGGTCGACATGGTCGACATCTTCCGTAATTCCGAGGCCGCCGGCCCGATCACCGACGAGGCGATCGCCATCGGCGCCAAGGTGGTGTGGATGCAGATCGGCGTGCGCAACGAGCCGGCGGCTTGGCGTGCCGAAGCGGCCGGGCTGCAAGTCGTGATGGATCGCTGCCCCAAGATCGAATATTCGCGCCTCCATGGCGAGCTCGCCTGGAGCGGCGTCAATACCGGAATCATCTCCAGCAAACGGCAGAAGAGAGTCTAGATGACCGACACACCCAAGCCGGCCGGCAGCGGCTTCGGCTTCGAGACGCGCGCGGTCCATGCCGGCGCCGCGCCCGACCCGACGACCGGCGCGCGGGCGACGCCGATCTACCAGACCACCGCCTATGTCTTCGACGACGTCGATCACGCCGCCTCGCTCTTCAATCTGCAAAGCTACGGCTACATCTATTCGCGGCTGACCAACCCGACCGTCTCGGTGCTCGAGGAGCGCATCGCCTCGCTCGAGGGCGGGCGCGGCGCCACCTGCTGCGCCTCGGGCCATGCGGCGCAGATGCTCGCCTTCTTCGCCTTCATGGAGCCGGGCGACGAGTTCGTCGCCTCGCGGAAGCTCTATGGCGGCTCGATCACCCAGTTCGGCCGCAGCTTCAAGAAATTCGGCTGGAACGTCATTTTCGTCGATCCCGACGAGCCCGAGAATTTCCGCAAGGCGCTGACGCCGAAATGCAAGGCGATCTTCGTCGAGAGCCTCGCCAATCCGGGCGGCGTCATCACCGATCTCGAGGCGGTCGCCAAGATCGCCCACGCGGCGGGCGTGCCGCTCCTCGTCGACAATACCCTCGCCTCGCCCTATCTCTGCCGGCCGATCGAATGGGGCGCCGACATCGTCATCCATTCGACGACCAAGTTCCTCTCCGGCCACGGCAACTCGATGGGTGGCGCGGTCGTCGATTCCGGCCGGTTCGACTGGTCGCAGAACGACAAGTTCAAGGCGCTGAGCCAGCCGGAGCCGGCCTATCACGGGCTCAGATTCCACGAGACCTTCGGCGATCTCGCCTTCACCGTCGCCGGCCATGCGCTCGGCCTCAGGGATCTCGGCGCGACGATGGCGCCGCTCAACGCCTTCCTCACCATCACCGGGATCGAGACCTTGGCGCTGCGCATGGAGCGCCACGTCGAGAACGCGCAGAAGGTCGCCGAGTTCCTCGCCGCCCATCCGGCGGTGAGCTGGGTCAACTATGCCGGCCTGCCATCGAGCCCATACCATGCGCTGGCCAAGAAGTATCTGCCCAAGGGCGCCGGCTCGGTCTTCACCTTCGGTGTCAAGGGCGGCTACGAGGCAGGCGTCAGGATCGTCGAGAGTTGCGAGCTCTTCTCGCATCTTGCCAATATCGGCGACACGCGCTCGCTGATCATCCATCCCGCCTCGACGACGCATCGCCAGCTCACCGACGCGCAGCGTGACGCCGCCGGTGCGGGCGCCGACGTCGTCCGCCTGTCGATCGGCGTCGAGAGCGTCGCCGACATCATCGCCGATCTCGACCAGGCGCTGGCGCATGCGATGACCTAGCCTCGAGCACGCGGCGCCTCACTCCGCCGGCGCAACTGCGGCGGCGATGCGGCGCCCCCGGCTCGGCAGGAAGCAGGCGGCGGTCGCGACGATCGCGGTGATGACGGCCATCGTGATGAACAGCCAGTAGAAGTCGCCGGTGCGGTCGTAGATCATCGCGATGACCGGCACGCCGAGCGAGCTGACGCCGAGCGAGAGGACGAATTTGGCGCCGAAGGCGGTGGCCCGCCAGCGCGACGGCGTATAGGTGACGAGCAGGCTGTTCTCGGCCGGCAGCGCGAAGATGCCGAGACATTGCTGCACGACGATGGCGAGGAGCAGCGGCACGTTGAAGAGCGTCGCCGCGGCGACGACGAAGGGCAGCTGCAGCGCCCAGCAGACGACGTAGACCGCCTTCAGCGAATAGCGGTCGGCGAGCCAGCCGCCGACGATCTGCGAGGCGCCCGAGAACAGGAACACCAAGGTCACGAAGCCGCCGGCGCCGAGGATCCCGCCATCGGTCAGCGCGGTGAGCCGCTCGACGAAGATCTTGGGCAGCGCCACGGTGGTCATCTGGCCGATCAGCCCGGTGCCGAGCATGGTGATCGAGAGGACGACGAAAGCGCGCACGATATCGGCGCGCGACGCCTCGGGCTCGGGCTTGCGGTCCACCCGCGAGGCGACGACCGAGCCGTCGCGCACGAACACGGCGAGCGCCACGCCGGTCAGGGCGCAGAGCGTGCCCGGCACGATGAAGGCGGCGCGCCACGAGATGAGCTCAGTCAGCGCACCGGCGACCAGCGCCGCGACGCCGAGGCCGAGACTGCCGAAGATGCCGTTCCAGCCCAGCGCCTTGCCGCGGCTCTCGGCGTTGCGCACCAGCCAGGCGACGCCGACCGGATGATAGATCGAGCCGAAGAGGCCGACGAGCGAGAGGCCGAGCACGAGGCCGAGCGGCCCGTCGGCGAAGCCGGTGAGCACCGAGGCCAGGCCGGTGCCGACGAAATAGAGCACCATCATGTGCTCGGCGCTCCAGCGGTCGCCGAGCCAGCCCGCCGGCAGCGCCGCGGCACCGAACAGCACGTAGCCCGGGATCGACAGCGACAAGAGTTCGCCATAGGTCAGGCCGAAGCGCCCCTCGAGGGCCAGCACCACCGTCGGATAGAGCAGCATCAAGAGATGCGAGAAGAAATGCCCGATATTCGAGAAGCCCATCGAAAGCCGGGCCGAGCGCGCCGTCATCACCTGTCCCCGATCCTGTTCAGCCCGGCAGAGTCCCATCCACGCCGCCGCTTGGCAACCGGGCGCGCCGAATTGGTGGAGGGCGCTTGGCGCGCCGGGTTGGCGGAGGGCGCTTGGCGCGCCGGGCCCGGGGGAATAACATGGCGGTTGCATAGCAGGGAAGACGATCGTCCATGGCGCGAGAAGCGTCGACAGGCCTCAAGGAGACGTCGGCGCCGCCGAACGCGGCGCAGCGCGCCTGGCTCGCCCGCGGCCTCGACCAGCCGGGCGGCAAGCTGCCCCTCTTCGACCGCAACGGCCAGCGCGTCAGCCCGCGCACGGTCAAGACCTGCGTCGAGCGCGGCTGGGCCGAGCCCTGGTTCTCCAATCCGCTCAAGCCGGACTGGCTGATCTGCAAGCTGACGGCGGAAGGCCGTCGCGTTGCTCGGCGAGACTAGAGGCGGCGTCATCGCTGCGCGTCCTGCGAAATTTTCGCGCCTGTAAACAACAGCGTAATAACAGGCGGACGCCTGTGGGCCGCAACCGGCCGCCGCCGTGAAAATGCAGGCGGAATGCAGGTGATTCGCCGTCCGTCGATCATCGTCCCCTCTCCCCGCGGGAGAGGGCTCGACTGCATTGCGGCGGCGCGACTGCAACGTGAACCGCAGGCGGGATGCAGGAGATTGGGAGACCCGCTCCCTCTCCCGCCTGCGGGAGAGGGTCGGGGTGAGGGCTGGACGTTAGGGCGGCGGAACCCCTGCTCCGCTGGTGCTCCCGCCCCCTCACCCTGCCCTCTCCCGCAAGCGGGAGAGGGTTCTGTCTTGCCTCCACTCCCCCGCCATGACCGCCTCCGCAATTCATAATGTTCACTATATGTTCGTTTCGGCAGGAAAGTCAAGAGAATCATCACCAAAATGGCAATGTAACGGGAAAGTGCGCGGGTGCCGAATACCGCCTCTTGTACTATAATCACCGACGCACATTGCCCTCCGAGAAGCATATTGGCGATCGCGCGGCCCGGCCGCCGCGCGGCGCCGTCCGGCGTGGATTCCGATCGGAGCGCGCGGGGCGAGCACCCGTCCCGGAGCGGCGATGTGATTTCTCCGACCCAGCGGAGGTATCTCATGTCGACTTACATCATCCTCATCGATTGGACGGATAACGGGATGCGCCACGTCAAGGACTCGCCGAAGCGCCTCGACCAGGCGAAGAGCGCGCTGCGCGAGATGGGCGGCCAGTTCAAAGCCTTCTACATGACGATGGGCGGCCATGATCTGGTCGCCGTCTACGAGGCGCCCGACGATGCCGTGGCGGCGCGCTTCACCTTGATGGTCGGCATGGCCGGGAACGTGCGGACGAAGACGTTGAAGGCGTTCCCCGAGGAAGCCTATCGCGAGATCATCAACTCACTCGGCTAGGCTGTCTCGGGTTCGACCGCAATCTCCCTCTTCCCGCCGGGGAGAGGGGAATTGCGCTTCTCGACAGTCACCGGCCCATATTGCGGTCCATCGCGTCGCGCAGGGCCATGCCGGCGGCGGCGCCGCAGGATTGAACCGTCTTATCCGTCGACAGCGTCGCCTCGATATCGAAAGCAGCCGGCGTCACTTGGCGCGCCGCGCCGGCGAGCAAGTCGTTCGACTGCGAATCGTAGAACTCGACCGCCAGCTCGATACCGCCGGTCATCGTGCCGCCGGCGCCGGCCACGCCGCGCACGGCGTTGATCGCCATACCGACCGGAAGCACGCGCGTCACGGTGGCGACGCCACCCACCGTTCCTCGCACCCCGATCAAGGTCGTATGAATTCTGAGGACGTCGGGCCCCGGACCGCTCGCCAAGCGATATTTCTCAGCGACGACACGACGCATTTCCCCACCGACAAGCTGAGCGTAGCGCTGTTGGTCGGCGGCCGACGCGTCGCCGAAATTGGCCTCGGCGCCGTTATAGATCACGACATCCTCGAAGAGGACGCTGCGATACTTCGCAAAATTCGCTTGCGGGTTGCGATAGATCCACGCGCCTCCGATCGATTTGTCGGGCTTCAGCTCGCCCGACGACGCCAGGGCCGAGGGCCGCTCCGCACTGTTCCCGCCGCACGCCGTCAAGGCAAGCGCGCCGACCAGAGAGGACGCCGTCACCGCGATCATCGTCCGCCGCGATTTCATTGCTCATCTCCTTTAGATCATGCCGTCTCCAATGATGTGCGTGCATATTTCAAGGGCAACGAATGCTCCAAATTGGCGCGCCCCGACGGGACGAAGCTCGGCTTAATGTTCTCCCGTTAACGTCGAATGCGCTGCGGTCCCCGCTCGCTACCATTTGTTCCTGAGTTCCCTGAGCTTGAGGAACACGGTCTTCGCATCGGGGTGGTCGGGAAGGTCCGGGAAGGCCTCGCGCAGCCGCGCGATCACCGAGGGGCTGGTCAGGCGGAAAAAGGTATTGATCTCCCGCTCGAGCGCCAGCGTGGTAACCAGCGGCTTCGCCGGATCCTGCGCCTGCATCGCCGGCAGCATCTCCTTGGCCTTTCGATTGTCGGGCTCGCGGTCGAGGGTGAAGGCGAGATTGTTCGCGATGTAGTCGTGGCCGGGATAGATCAGCGTCGCCTCGGGCAGCTTGGCGAGCTGATTGGCGAAGGTGCTGTAGAGCTCGGCCGGATGGCCGCCATTGTGGCAATTGCCGGCGCCGGCGTTGAACAGCGTGTCGCCGCAGAAGAGGGCCGGCACGTCGCCATGCGAGCGGACGCAGATATGGCTCATCGTGTGGCCGGGCGTGTCGAGGCATTCGAGCTCGACGCTCTTGCCGATCTTGATGACGTCGCCGGCCTTGAGCCCGCGATCCATGCCAGGGATCTTGTCCCGCGCGTTCTGATGCGCCAGCACCTTGGCGCCTGATGCCGCCACCACCTGGCGATTGCCGCCAGTGTGGTCGCCATGCTCGTGGGTGTTGAGGATCTGGGTGATCGTCCAGCCCTTCGCCTTCGCCGCGGCAAGGCATTTCTCGTGATCGAGCGGATCGACCGCCAGCGCCTCGCCGGTCTCCTTGCAGGCGATGAGGTAGTTGAAGTTGCGATAGGCGTTGGCGGTCCAGATCTGCTCGACGAGCATCGCATGCCTCTCATGAATTTCAGCCGGCGGGAGTGTGACGCGGCTGGGCGCGCCGCGCCAGCCTCTGCGTCATATAATGCCGTGCTTATCATGATGCGATAGCGCGACACTTGGCAGCGTTATGGCCGGGCTTGTCCCGGCCATCCACGCCTTTCTTGCCGCGACAACAGACGCGGATCGCCGGGCCAAGCCCGGCGATGACGAGTGAAAGTCTTTCCGCCCGGCCCGCAGCTGCGTTCCTGCGCCTCGGCCGTTCGGCTGTTACAGCACGCGCCTTGCAGTCCGCGGCGATCGGGCCTATTTAATAGGTACCGCGACTTTCTGCTTCGGCCTCTTGCCGATCGGCCCCGACAGGGGCGCTTCTTCAGGTATCCATGAAGCCGCTAATCGCAACGCGCCACGCACGTATCGCGCGGCGTGGTCAACATCATGTTTTTGGAGGCCATCATGGCTATCGGTACTGTTAAATGGTTCAACGCCCAGAAGGGCTTCGGGTTCATCCAGCCGGATAACGGCGGGCCCGACGTCTTCGTGCATATCAGCGCCGTCGAGCGGGCAGGCATGTCCAACCTCGCCGAGGGGCAGAAGCTGAGCTACGAGGTCGTCAGCGAGCGCGGCAAGTCGGCCGCCGCGAACCTCCAAGCGGCCTAATCCTTCGCCGGCCTGATCCTTCGCCGGGCGGCGCAACCCGCCGTCCGCGAACGATAACCAGGCAACGATAACGGAGCGGCGGTTTCCTCGGAGACCGCCGCTCTAGCCGGCCGGTCCGGTCGGCGCTCCTCGACCCAAATGCACGAGCCATACGCCGTGCCATGCAGCCATAGCGGCGTGCCAGCCGAGCGATGTCTCGTGCATCCGGGGCGACAGTTGCGACACCGCGAAGGAGCTTCCGATGTTCGAACTAGACGCCACGGTGGCGGCGGCGATCTTCTTTTCGTCGTTCTTCCTCGATCTCATTGCCGCGCGCTACACCAGCGACGT
>DATAQP010000068.1:0-2802 GCA_036264595.1 Allostellaceae bacterium | reverse complement strand
CGCGCGTGTGGTGGATGCTGCGCGTCTTCGGCCACAAGAAGGTCGCCGTGCTCGATGGCGGGCTACCGAAATGGCTCGCCGAGGGGCGGCCGGTCGACGACAAGATTTCGACGCCGGCGCCGCGCCGCTTCAGCGCCAGCTTCAACGGCGAGCTCGTGCGCGACAAGGCGCAGATCCGCGCCAATCTCGCGAGCAAGGCGGAGCAGGTGCTCGATGCGCGCGCCGCGCCGCGGTTTGCCGGCAGCGTCGCCGAGAGCTGGCCGGGGCGCCGCTCGGGGCGCATTCCGGGCAGCTTCAACCTGCCCTACGACCAGCTCACCGACCCGGCCACCAAGACGCTGCTCCCGGCGGAGAGACTGCGGAGTCTCTTCGCCGCTTCAGGCATCGATCTCGCCCGCCCTGTTGTAGCGAGCTGCGGCTCGGGCGTCACCGCCTGCGCCCTCGCCTTCGGCCTCCATCTCCTCGGCCATTCCGCCATCGCCGTCTATGACGGCTCGTGGGCCGAATGGGGCCTGCCGGGCGACACGCCGGTCGAGACCGGCCCGGCGAGGTAAAAACGCTTTCACCACGAAGGGCACGAAGGACACAAAGAAGGAAGATCGTACGGAGATGGCGTCAGCTCGGAGAAGCATCCGCGCGCCGGAGGCGCCAAACCTAAGCCACATCTCATATCGTCATGCATCCGCGGTCCAGCTGCCCTTCGTGTCCTTGGTGTCCCTCGTGACAAAACGTTCTTTCTTTTCGACAATCCGCCCAAGGTCTGGATGATCGTTTGACGATGGATATACGGGAGTTTCGCGACGGCGACCTCGCCGCGATCATCACCCTCTGGCAGGACTGCGATCTGACGCGGCCGTGGAATCCGCCCGAGCGCGACATCGAATTATGCCGCCGGTCCGGCCACGGAACGCTGTTCGTCGCCGAGGCGGCCGGTCGCATCGTCGGCACCATCATGGTCGGCCATGACGGGCATCGCGGCTGGGTCTATTACGTCGCCGTCGATCCCGCGCGCCGGCGCGACGGGCTCGGCCGCACCCTCATGAAACATGCCGAAGACTTCCTCGCGGCGCAGGGCGTGCCCAAGATCATGCTGCTCATCCGCGAGACCAACAGCGCGGTCGCCGCCTTCTACGAGCGGCTCGGCTACCAGCTCGAGCCGCGCCTGCTGATGACGAAATCCCTGGCGGAGCGGAACCATGACCGGGCCGACTGACGCGGCGCTGCCGCCAGGCAAGCTCGCCGATATCGTCACCTATCTGGAGATGACTGCCCGCCCGCTGCGGCCGCCGGTCCCGGCGCCCGCCGGCAAGCTGGCGCTGATGCGCGCCGAGCGCTGCACGGTTTCCTTCTATCGCTATCTCTACGGCACGGTCGGCGAGCCCTGGCTGTGGTTCGAGCGGCTGCTGTGGAGCAAGGAGAAGCTCGCCGCGCTGATCGAGAAGCCGGAGGTCGAGATCTTCGTGCTCTATGTCGGCGGCGTGCCGGCCGGCTATTACGAACTCGACCGCAGCGAAGCATCGGATGTCGAGCTGTCCTATTTCGGGCTGATGCCGGAATTCATCGGCCGCGGCTACGGCGCCTATCTGCTGCGCGCCGCGGTCGACGCCGCCTGGCAGCACAAGCCGAAGCGTCTCTGGGTGCATACCTGCACCTATGACCATCCGCGCGCGCTCGGCGCCTATCAGCGCGCCGGCTTCGTCGTCTATCGCCGCGAGCTGGTGGTCTTCGACGACCCGCGTCTCACCGGCGCGCTGCCGCGCGACTACCACCACCCGAAACTGCCGCCGCTGGAATGATCGTGTATTTGTAGGGGCCGGGCTTGTCCCGGCCCGGGCCGCCGCAAGGGCGGCCCCTACGATAACGATGCGAGATCCGACCGTCGCCGGCTAATGTGCGAGGATCTGGCTGAGGAAGAGCTTGGTGCGGTCGCTCTTGGGGTTGGCGAAGAATTCCTGCGGCGTCGCCACCTCGACGATCTCGCCGCGATCCATGAAGATCATGCTGTCGGCGACGGTGCGGGCGAAGCCCATCTCGTGGGTGACGCAGACCATCGTCATGCCGTCGCGCGCCAGGCCGACCATGACGTCGAGCACTTCCTTGATCATCTCGGGATCGAGCGCCGAGGTCGGCTCGTCGAAGAGCATGATCTGCGGCTTCATGCACAGCGAGCGGGCGATGGCGACGCGCTGCTGCTGACCGCCGGAGAGCTGACCGGGATATTTTTTGGCCTGCTCGGGGATGCGCACGCGCTCGAGATAGAGCATGGCGGTCTCTTCCGCCTCCTTCTTCGGCATCTTGCGCACCCAGATCGGCGCCAGGGTCAGGTTCTCCAGCACGGTGAGATGGGGGAAGAGGTTGAACTGCTGGAAGACCATGCCGACCTCGCGGCGGATCGCCTCGATGTTCTTGACGTCGGAGGTGAGCTCGATGCCGTCGACGATGATCTGGCCGCGCTGATGCTCCTCGAGCCGGTTGATGCAGCGGATCATCGTCGACTTGCCGGAGCCCGAGGGGCCGCAGACCACGACGCGCTCGCCCTTGCCGACCTGCAGCGAGATATCCTTGAGGACATGGAACTCGCCGTACCATTTATGAACGGAGCGCAGCTCGATCATCGGTTTGCCGCCCTGGGCGTGCTCGATCGGGGCCTGACTGGCGGTCGCGGTGCTCGTCATTGTCGACTCCTGTACGTAGGCAATTCTGCGGTTTCGCGGACGGCGGTCTAGCCAC
Source organism: Allostellaceae bacterium (assembly GCA_036264595.1). GTDB lineage: Bacteria > Pseudomonadota > Alphaproteobacteria > ATCC43930 > CGMCC-115725 > URHD0088. The sequence continues at coordinate 72 of DATAQP010000068.1, read as the reverse complement.
GCCGCAAATTGGTACGGTTGAGATCGCGCTCGAGATATTGGCTGTATTTCGACATGAAGAAGCAGAAGCACC
>DATAQP010000569.1:0-11456 GCA_036264595.1 Allostellaceae bacterium | reverse complement strand
CGACCGTGCAGCAGATCGGCGAGCAGATCTTCAAGCTGGTCCTCGACACGGCATCCGGCAAGAAGACCAAGAGCGAGGAGCTCGGCTTCGGCGACGACGAGTTCGCGCCATGGCAGATCGGGGCGGTGATGTAAGGTAGCTCTAAGTTGTAAGCTCTAAGCGACCCCGATTGCTTATAGCTTATAGCTGATGGCTTATAGCTTTCTTCCTACCCCTTCAGCGCCACCAAGTACTTCCGCACCCTTGCCGCGTTGACGCCGAGATCGCCACGGCCCTGGCGGCTATGCGAGCGGATATCGACGCGGCTGCCGGCGCCCTCGGGGGTGACGCGGATGACGATGTCGTCGGTGAAGCCGAAATAGAGCGTCGTATCGCTCGCCTCGATGATTCCGGTCTTGCCGTCGCTGGCGAGGATGGTCCAGCCGCGCATCGCCCGCGCGGCGGCGAGGGCCCGCTCGAAGCCTTGGGCCGGCGGCAGGGGCAAGGTCGCCGGCGCGATATCGGGATAGGCGGCAGCCTGCTGCTGCGCGATCATCGCGCCGCCATAGACGACGGCAACCGCCTGCTCGGCCGCGCGGGCGGGCAGCGCGGCGACGAAGGGCGGCGGGTTGGCGGTGTCGGTCGTGATATCGTTGATTGGCGGTCTTGGCCCGCGCAGCTGCGCCCATTGCCAGGGCACATAGACGACGAGGAGGCCGAGGAGGATGAGCGCCGCCATCGGCCAGCGCCAGCCGGCGCCGATCGTCGTCCGCCCGAGCAGTAGCGCTATTGCCGCGACGACTCCCGCCGCGAGGGCGAGATCCTGCGCCCAGGCGACCATCTGGAACGAGAGGCGGAAACTCCACAGGCCGAAGCGCCAGCCGAACGGTACCAGCAGGAGAAGCACAGCTGCCGCGGCGATCAGCACCACGGCGACCTGCGGCGCCTTCGACAGGACCCGCCTTCCGCGTTCGGCGACGATCGCTGAGTCGGTCATGCTGTCCCTCCAGCGAAGAGCTGAGCCGACTCCCTCTAGCATGACGGGAGGTCATCGGAAACCGCGCAGCCTCGGCTGCCGCGGTCACAAATCCGTGTGCAGCTCCCGTTAGGCCGCGCTACCCGCCTGCCCGGCAGCGACGAGCACCTTCTGCGCCGGCAGATCGTCCTCGATGAAGCCCTGGATGATCTCGTCGAAGCTGGCATCCGCCTTGATGCCGAGGGTTTCGGCGCGGCTGCCGTCGATGCCGACCGGCCAGCCGGCGACGATCTTCTGGATGATCGGGTCGGGCTGCCATTTGATGCGGACGACAACGGCATCGCCGGCGATGCGGCGCAGCGCCTCGACCATCTCGCCGACGCTCGGGGCAATACCGGGAAGCTGCAGGGCGCGGTTGTAGCCGAACTTGCTGCCCGGCAGGTCGTGCGCCTTCTCGAAGGCATCGACGGCGCGGCGCGGCGACAGCGCCGGCATCACGGCATCGCGCGACACCGGGCAGACCACGTCGACGCCGGACAGCGGCTCGCGGATGATCGAGGAGGCGAAGGTCGAAGCGGCACGGTTCGGCCGCCCGGGCCGCACGATGATGGTCGGCAGGCGGAGCGCGCGGCCGTCGATATAGCCCTTGCGGCTGTAGTCGTTGACCAGCAGCTCGCCGATTGCCTTCTGCGCGCCGTAGGAGGTCTGCGGCGTCAGCGGCGTCGCCTCGGACACCTTGGGCGGCAGATCGCCGCCATAGACGGCGAGCGAGCTGGCGAAGACGACGCGCGGCGCGCTCTTCAGGGCGCGGCAGGCCTCGAGCACCGCGCGGGTGCCGTCGAGATTGACGCGCATGCCGATATCGGTGTCCGCCTCGGCCTGGCCGCTGACGATGGCGGCGAGATGGAAGACCGAGCCGGTACCCTTGGTGATGAGGTCGCGCATCAGCGCCGCGTCCGAGACCTCGCCGGTGACAATGCGCAGGCGGCGATCGTCCGGGAGAGCGAGAAGCGGCGGCGCGACGTCGAAGAGGACGAGCTCGTCGATCGCGACATCCTTGCCGTCCGGCCCGGCGAGCGCGCCGCGCTCGAGCAGGCGCAGCGCGATGCGCCGTCCGATGAAACCGGTTCCGCCGGTGATGACGACTTTCATGATGCGTCAGCTCCCTGAAGAATCTTACACCGTGCCGCTATTTGTAGGGGCGGGTAGAACCCGGCCCCTACAATTAGGGCATCGTGCGACACTAACCGCCGATGCCGTATTTGCGTGCCCAGCCGAGCCCGGCCAGTGTCGCGCCCTTGGGACGATATTCGCAGCCGACCCAGCCCTTGTAGCCGAGCTCGTCGAGGAGATCGTAGAGGAAAGGATAGTTGACCTCGCCGATATCGGGCTCGTGGCGGCCCGGCGTGCCGGCGATCTGGACGTGGCTGACGCGCGGCATCAGCCGCTTGGTGCGCTCGGCGAGATCGCCCTCCATGATCTGGCAGTGATAGAGATCGAGCTGGAGCCGCGCATTGTCGCGCGCGACGCGGTCCAGGATGGCGATGCCTTCGGTCGTCGTGTTGAGAAAATAGCCCGGAATGTCGCGCGTGTTGATCGGCTCGATAACGATGGTAATGCCGTCCTTCTTGGCGAGATCGGCGGCGTAGCGGACGTTCTCGACATAGACCGCCTCGCCCTCCGCCTTCGGCTTTCCCACCGGCCAAAGCCCGGCCATGGTGTGGATGGTCCGGCAATTCAGCGCCTTGGCGTATTCGATGGCGCGGGCGACTCCCTCGTGGAACTCGCTCTCGCGGCCGGGCAGAGCGGCGAGGCCGCGCTCGCCGGCCGCCCAGCTGCCCGGCGGCGTGTTGAACAGCGCCTGGGTCAGGTTATGCGTCTTCAGCCGGTCGGCGATGTCGCTCGCCTTGAAGTCGTAGGGGAAGAGGAACTCGACGCCGCGAAACCCGGCCTTGGCCGCCGCGCCGAAACGGTCGAGGAACTCGATCTCCTGGAACATCATGCTGAGATTGGCGGCGAAATTGGGCAATCTATCCTCCCTTGCCTTTGCGTGGCGACTGCCGGCACATTGGACGCGTCATCCGCGCGGGTAGTCTTCTCGCGTTTTGCCATTGGAGACAAGAGGCGATGCCCCTTCTGCTCGGCGCTGTCGCCGACGATTTCACCGGCGCCACCGATCTCGCCAACACGCTGGTGCGCCAGGGCATGCGGACGGTCCAGCTGATCGACGTGCCGGACGCGGCGAGTCCGGCTCCCGATGCCGAGGCGATCGTCGTCGCGCTGAAAAGCCGCACCATCCCGGCGACGGACGCGGTGCGCCAGTCGCTCGCCGCGCTCGACTGGCTGCAACGCGCCGGCGCACGGCAGATCCTCTTCAAGTATTGCTCAACATTCGATTCCACCGACGCGGGCAATATCGGCCCCGTCGCCGACGCGCTGCTGGACGCGCTGGCCGGTGCGCCGGCCGAGACGCCGGGAAACGATTTCACCGTCTTCTGCCCGGCTTTCCCGGAGAACGGCCGCACCATCTACGAGGGCTATCTCTTCGTCGGCGACGTGCTCCTCTCCGAATCCGGCATGCGCGATCATCCGCTGACGCCGATGCGCGACCCCTCGTTGGTCCGCGTGCTGCAGCGCCAGACCAAGCACACGGTGGGCCTGGTGCCTTACGCCACGGTAGCCAAGGGCAGCGAAGCCATTCGCGCCGCCTTCGCCGCGCTACGGCAGGACGGGTTCCGCCATGCCGTGGTCGATGCGATCGGCGACGGCGATCTCCTCGCCCTCGGCACGGCGGTCGCCGATCTCAAGCTGATCACCGGCGGCTCGGGCATCGCGCTAGGCCTGCCGGAGAATTTCCGCCGCGCCGGGCTGCTGGCGCCGAGCGACGCCGCCGACGCCCTGCCCGTCGTGCATGGGCCTGAGGCTGTCATCGCCGGCTCGTGCTCGACGGCGACGCTTGCTCAAGTGGCGGCGATGCGGACGCGGCGGCCGGTCTTCGATATCGATCCGCTCGCCCTCGCCGCCGGCACAGATGCGGTCGGCGCGGCGCTCGACTTCGCCGCGCGGGAGCTGGAGAGCGGGCCGATCCTCGTCTCGGCGAGCGCGCCGCCCGAGCAGGTACGCCAAGTGCAGGAGAGGCTCGGCCGCGAGCGCGCCGGCGCGCTGGTCGAGACGGCGCTCGCCGAGATCGCACGCCGACTCGTCGAGCGCGGCGTCCGTCGTCTCGTCGTCGCCGGCGGCGAGACATCGGGCGCCGTCGTCAAGGCGCTCGGCATCACCGGGCTGCGCATCGGCAAGCAGATCGATCCCGGCGTGCCATGGACCGCCAGCCTGGGCGACAAACCGTTGTTGCTTGCCTTAAAATCAGGCAATTTCGGCGGGACTGACTTCTTTTTGCGCAGCTTCTCGGTGCTGCCATGAGCGAAGAAACCAAGCGCCGCGAGGAGATCTGCCAGCTCGGCGCCTCCATTTTCGCGCGCGGCCTGACCGCCGGCAGCTCCGGCAATATCAGCGTCCGCCTCGAGGATGGCTGGCTGATGACGCCGACCAACGCCTCGCTCGGCCGGCTCGACCCGACGCGGCTCTCCAAGCTCGACAATAACGGCAAGCTGATCGGCGGCGACGCGCCGACCAAGGAGAGCTTCCTCCACCGCGTGATGTACGAGGAGCGCGGCAAGACCGGCGCCGTCATCCATCTCCATTCGACGCATTCGGTCGCCATCTCGTGCCTCGCCGACATCGATCCCACCGACGTCCTGCCGCCGATCACCGCCTATTACGTGATGCGGGTCGGTCGGCTGCCCCTGGTGCCCTATTTTCGCCCCGGCGACATGGCGTTGGCCGAGGCGGTGCGCGGCTTCGCCGGCAAGCATCATGCGGTGCTGCTTGCCAATCACGGGCCGGTCGTCGCCGGCAGCTCGCTCGACGCCGCCGCCAATGCGATCGAGGAGCTCGAGGAGACGGCGAAGCTCTTTCTCCTGCTGCGCGGCTGCCCGACGCGCTTCCTGACCGCCGAGCAGGTTGCGGAGGTGAAGGCGGCGTTTCCGACGTAAAACACAACCGCTTCCCCTCACCCTTCCCTCTCCCCCAAAATGGGCCCAAATGGGGGAGAGGGTTGCGCAGGGTTGGCGAGGCGAAGCCGAGCCATATCCGGAGCTGGGTGAGGGGGGAGCGCGCTCGCTCAGAGGAGCACGCCGGTGTCGAGAACCACCGCGTTGTACTCCTTGTAGCTCATGCCGAGCGCCTCGGCGCGCGCCAGCCGAGCGAGCGCGATCTCGCGCGGGGGCGTCTTCCACGCCTTGGCATGCGCCTTCTTCCAGCAGTAGTGGCGGAAAGTGATGACCGTGATCTCATCGTCATCGAGCGGCGGGCCGTTATTGTGACCGATGGTCGGTGCGCTCATTGCAACCTTCTTCCGACGACGGGCTCATACCGTCGCGCGAGGCGTTGCAAATTCCACACCATCTCCTAGCGAAATTCAGCTGGGCTGCTATGTGATAATCGGTGGCGGATCGATCAGCGCGAGCGTGCCGCGGCGCGTCTTGGATGACGCGCCTCCGCTCCAACATCGAAATACGCCTTGAGCTGGGCCCGCACGCGCTTGCCGACAGCGAGGTCCCAGCAATTGACGATGGCAAGGCGAAAGCCACCCGGCGGCATCGCATGCGCCTCGCGCGAGATCGTATCGTCGTAGGTGATCTGGATCGACGAGACGTCTTGCGTGGCGAGCAGCGCGCGGACGAGCGAACGGTCGATCTGCCAGTCGATGCCATGAGCGCCGAACAGCACGACGCTGTAGCCGGTGCGCGGCGCCTCGCTGAAGCGCCAGACGCCATGGGTGTAGAGCTCGACCACGGCGGCGAGCCAGCCCTTGCCGTTGAGGTCAAGCCACTGCTCGGACATGCGCAGATGGCATTCGATGATGCGGCCACCGATCGTCTCGATATTGACGATGCCGGTGAAGCCGCCGAGATTGCGCGCGATCCAAGCGCCGAGATAGGCGTCGAGCGCCGGCTTGGGCTTGGCGTGCACGGTCCAGTAGTCGAACATGCCCTCGGCGGAGGCGACGCCGGTGGTGTGGCGGCACCAGACGGTCTCGCCGCGCGCCAAGGCGAGATCGGTGCTGACATGCGGACCCTGCAGCAGCTTCATCCACATATGGCCGGGCTGCAGCCATTCCTCGTATTCCGCCGCGCTGGCGATCACCCGGCTGCCGGTGCCCATGCCGCGCATGTTGTAGATCGGCTTGGAAAACACCGGGAATCGCGGCGGCGTCGTGCCGTGCGGCCCGTTCGGCAGACCTTGGCTGTCACAGATCGTCAGCTTGTTGTAGACGGCGCGATGGTCAACATGGAGCTCCCAGGCCGAGGCGTCGTCGATCGGCACGACGACGTCCCTAGGACAGGGCTGCCCCTCGAAATACTGCCAGCGCCAGGAATCCACGCCGAGAAAAGGCATCGCCGCCCGCTCCTCCCGAGTTCTGCGTCTTCTACGCCTGTTCCGTTATCACCTTCAGGAAGGTCTCGCCATAGCGCTCGAGCTTGCTGCGACCGACGCCGGGAATCTGGCCCAGGTCGGCGAGGCTGCGCGGCCGCCGTCGGATCATGTCCATCAGCGTCGCATCGTGGAAGATGACATAGGGCGGCACGCCTTGCTCGCGCGCCAGCTCGAGGCGGCGTGCGCGCAGGCCTTGCCAGAGCGCCTCGTCGGCCGGCGACAGCGTACCCGCCTCGGATGCCGCGGCGCCGCGCGACGTGCGCCGCAAACGGCCGCCCGCCTCGATATCCTTGCGGAACTCGACCGGCACCTCGCCGCGCAGCACCGCGGCGCCGGTCTCGCCGAATTGCAGCCCGCCATGGCCCTCGATATCGACGGCGAGGTGGCCTTGCGCCACGAGCTGGCGGAACACCGATTGCCATTCGTGCTTGGCGAGATCGGTGCCGACGCCGAAGGTCTTCAGCCGGTCATGGCCGAGGTCGCGAATGCGGTCGCTCATCTTGCCGACCAGGACGTCGACGAGATGGGCAACGCCGAAACGCTGGCCGGTGCGGAACACTGCCGAGAGCGCCTTCTGCGCGGCAATGACGCCGTTCCACACGCTGACCGGCGTCAGACAGTTGTCGCAATTGCCGCAGCGCGGATGATCGCGCTCGCCGAAATAGCCCAAGAGCACTTGGCGCCGGCAGCCCGCCGTCTCGCAGAAACCGAGCAGCGCGTTGAGCTTCTGCCGCTCGATCCGCCGCTGGCGCTCGTCGACGTCGGAGCCCTCGAGCAACTTCATCAGAGCCATGACGTCGGCCATGCCATAGGTCATCCAGGCATCGGCGGGCAGCCCGTCACGGCCGGCGCGCCCGGTCTCCTGGTAATAGGCCTCGAGGCTCTTGGGCGCGTCGAGATGGGCAACGAAGCGGACATTGGGCTTGTCGATGCCCATGCCAAAGGCGACGGTGGCGACGATGACGACACCTTCCTCCTTGAGGAAGCGGTCCTGGTGGCGCTGCCGCGTCGCGGGGTCGAGCCCGGCATGATAGGGCAGCGCCAGCCGTCCCTTCATCGCCAGCCAGTCGGCGACCTCCTCGACCTTGCGCCTGGTCTGGCAATAGACGATGCCGGCATCGGAAGCGTGCACCTCGGCGAGAAAGGCGAGGAGCTGCGCCTTGGCGTCCTGCTTGGTGACGATGCGGTAGCGGATGTTCGGCCGGTCGAAGCCGGCGGCGAAGATGCGCGCCTCGCCGAGTCCCAGCCGCTCGACGATGTCGCGCCGCGTCGGTCCGTCGGCAGTGGCCGTGAGAGCGATGCGCGGCACGTCGGGAAAGCGCTCGTGCAGCAGCGAGAGCTGCAGGTATTCGGGGCGGAAATCATGGCCCCATTGCGAGACGCAATGTGCCTCGTCGATGGCAAAAAGCGCGATCTCGGTATTCGCCAGCACCTCGAGGCAGCGCGGCGTCACCAGCCGCTCGGGCGCGACATAGACGAGATCGAGCTCGCCCTGCCGCATGGCACGCTCGATCGCCGCCGCTTCGCCCATGCCGAGCGAGGAGTTGAGCGCGGCGGCACGCACCCCCGCCTGGCGCAGCGCGTCGACCTGATCCTTCATCAGCGCGATGAGCGGCGAGACGACGATGCCGATGCCGGGGCGCACCAGCGCCGGGATCTGGAAGCACAGCGACTTGCCGCCGCCGGTCGGCATGAGCACCAGACAATCGCCGCCGGAGACGACGTGATCGATGATCGCTTCCTGTTGACCACGGAAACTGTCATAGCCGAAGACCTGGCGCAGCACCGCACGGGCGCGGTCGTCCGCCGGCACTTGCGACTCGAGTTCGACGAGACTCATACCTGCCATCTCGAAACGGCTGACTTCGTCCGCAAACCAAGCTCGCCCTGCAAATCGTCACTCCTCGTCCTGAACGGCGCCGGCAAGCGCGCACCCGGCGACCATAACAGCCGATTCTACTTCTTGTCCTCCTCACAGCAACGTCATTGCGAGGAGCGGAGCGACGAAGCAATCCATGCTTGTCCAGAATGATGGATTGCTTCGCTGCGCTCGCAATGACGGCTTCTGGCATCGGTTTCGGCCGCCTCATTCAACCTGTCGCCTGATGACTACCGCCTGTGCTATGACCCGCGCCCCATGCTGACTTTTTCCGAGCTCACCTACCGTATCGGTGGGCGGACCTTGATAGAGGCCGCCTCGGCGCAGATCAATTCCGGCTGGAAAGTCGGGCTGGTCGGCCGCAACGGCGCCGGCAAATCGACGCTGCTGCACCTCATCCTCGGCGAGTTGCAGCCCGATGGCGGCGAGGTCGGGCTGCAGAAAGGGCTGCGCGTCGGCACGGTCGAGCAGGAAGCGCCGGGCGGCGACGCCACGCCCATCGAGATGGTGCTGGCGGCCGCTACCGAGCGGGCAGCGCTGCTGCACGAGGCCGAGGAGGCGCACGACCCGCATCGCATCGGCGAGATCCACGCAAGGCTGATGGATATCGACGCCCATTCCGCACCGGCGCGGGCCGCCGCCATTCTCGCTGGGCTCGGCTTCGACGCCGCAGCGCAGGAACAGCCGCTCTCGGCCTTCTCGGGCGGTTGGCGGATGCGCGTCGCGCTCGCCGCCGCGCTCTTCGCCGAGCCCGATCTGCTGCTGCTCGACGAGCCGACCAACCACCTCGACCTCGAGGCGACTTTGTGGCTCGAATCCTTCCTGCAGGGCTGGCGCCGCACCCTCCTCATCATCAGTCACGACCGCCACATCCTCAACGCCGTACCCGACCACATTCTGCATCTCGACGAGCGCAAGCTCGTCCTCTATAGCGGCGGCTATGACGGTTTCGCGCGCACCCGGCGCGAACGGATGGAGCAGCGCGAAGCGCTCGCCGCCAAGCAGACCGCGCAGCGCGCCCATCTCCAGGCCTTCATCGACCGTTTCCGCGCCAAGGCCTCGAAGGCGCGCCAGGCGCAGAGCCGCATCAAGGCGCTCTCACGCCTCGAGCCGGTGGCGCGGATTGCCGAGGATCCCAGCGTGCGCTTCGATTTTCCCGAGCCTGGCGCGCTCGCCCCGCCTTTGCTCGCGCTCGAGAACGTGGCTGTCGGCTACACGCCGGGCGTGCCGGTCCTGCGCGGCCTCAATTTGCGGCTCGATCCCGATGACCGCATCGCCCTGCTGGGCGCCAACGGCAACGGCAAATCGACCCTCGCCAAGCTGATTTCCGGCCGCCTCGCGCCGATGTCCGGCCACGAGGTGCGCCATTCGCGCCTGCGCTGCGGCTTCTTCGCGCAGCATCAAATCGAGGATCTCGAGCCCGAGCGGACGCCGCTGCAGCACATGGCCGAGCTGATGCCGAATTCCGGCGAATCGGCGGTCCGCGCCCGGCTCGGCCGCTTCGGCTTCGGCCAGGACAAGGCGCTGGTGGCGGTACGCGACCTCTCGGGCGGCGAGAAGGCGCGGCTCAATTTCGCCCTCATCACCCATGCCGCGCCGCCTCTGCTCGTCTTCGACGAGCCGACCAACCATCTCGACATCGCGGCGCGCGAGGCGCTCGTCGAGGCGATCAACGATTTCGCCGGCGCCGTCGTGCTGATCACCCATGATTGGGACCTGCTCGAGCTCACCGCCGACCGGCTGTGGCTGGTGGCGGACGGCACGGTGCGCAATTTCGAAGGCGATCTGGAGGATTACCGCCGCCATCTCCTGGAAGCGCGCAGCGCCACCAAACCCGCCCGCGCGAAGGGCGACGTCGTCGAGCGCCGCGGCGAGCGCCGCGCCGCGGCCGAACGGCGCAAGGAGCTCGCCCCGCTGCGCCGTCAGGTCTACGACGCGCAGAAGCTGGTCGAGAGCCTGACCACCGAGCACCGCACCGTCGAGCGGCGTCTCGCCGATCCGACGACCTATGCGGGCGAGGCCGATATTCCTGTGCTGGTCCAGCGCCAGGCCGAGCTGGCGCGCCGCCTAGCCGCCGCCGAGGCGGCGTGGATCGCCGCCGAAGAGGCGCTCGAACGCGCCACAGCCGAATAAGGCGCAACCTATTCGATTTAAGACGCACCGTATTCGATAGAGATTTGAGCCAATGCCATAACTTTGACACAAGGATTCGTTTCCTGATATGCCCTGCTTTTGATCGAATCGTGCGCTTTTCCCTGTAATCGGCCGAAATTTAGAAGAACTCAATTCGATTGTTACCCGTCCCGCCTTGGGGGTTAAAGCGGCTTTAACTCCGCGCTGCGATATTTCCTGCACGAGTTCAGGTATTGGAGGCCGGGTTGGGCAGGACAGACGAGCTACCGCGGGCGGCGTTCCTCACTTCGCTCGACGAAGCGAATTGGATTGCCCGCGCCAAATGCGCCGAGCGTGTGGCTGCCCTCTACTGTCAGGGCCAGCTCGACGCGGTCGAGCGCGGCCTCGCCGAGGAGACGTTCAGGCTGCTCTGCTATGACGGCGAGGTCGTCGTCCGCCGCCTTCTCGCGGAGTGCCTCAAGCGCGTACCGAACCTGCCACCCGACATCGCGATGCGGCTCGCCACAGACAAGAGCGAGATCGCCGTTCCCTTCATCGCGGAATCGCCGTCGCTGAGCGATCGCGATCTGCTGGCGATCCTGCACGAATATCCGGGACCGCACCGTATCGCTGTCGCCACGCGCGAGCGCGTTTCCGCGCCAGTGAGCGACGCGCTGTGCCGTTGTGACGACGCGACGACGATCATCGTGACGCTGGGCAATGACGACGCTGCCGTCGCCCCAGGGACGTTGCTTTGGCTGCTCGACAAGCGGCCGGGACGCCTCATCGCGGGGGCGATCGCGCAGCGCCGCCTCCTGCCCCTCACTGTCTGCGAGCGCTTGTCGCGCGGGATAGAGGATCGTTTTACCGAGCCGTCCGACTTCTTCGGCGCGATGCCCGAGCTCATGGCGGTGTGACGGGAGCGCCGTCCTGCGACGCTCCCGTCAGCTCGCGGCAGGCGCCTTGTAGGCGCGTGCCAGCGCCTCGCTCTGACGCGCCAAGATGCCGACATCG
>DATAQP010000566.1:0-5651 GCA_036264595.1 Allostellaceae bacterium | reverse complement strand
CCGTCATCATGCTGGTGACCGACGGCTCGCGCTGCCTGCTCGGCCGCCAGCGCGTCTGGCCCAAGGGCCAACATTCGACCTTGGCCGGCTTCGTCGAACCCGGCGAGAGCCTGGAGGACGCCGTCACCCGCGAGGTCTTCGAGGAGACCGGCATCGTCGTCGCCAACGTGCGCTATCACTCCTCACAACCCTGGCCATTCCCCGCCTCGATCATGCTCGGCTTCACCGCCGAGGCGCGCAGCACGGCGATCACTGTCGATCCGAGCGAGCTCGAGGATGCGCGCTGGTTCGAGCGCGACTACATGCTCGGCCACCAGGACGACGACGAGTTCCGCCTGCCGCGTCGCGACTCGATCGCCCGCCGGCTGATCGAGGATTGGCTTGCCGGCTGAGCCACCGCGCGGGGCGGCGCAGAGTGCCGATGCGCGCCGCCTCGAGACCTTGCTGCGTCAGGCGGCGGCGGGCGACCGCACCGCCTTCACCGCGCTCTACGCCCTGACCGCCCCGCACGCGGTGCCGGCGATCCCGGACGCGGCCAGGTCATCTACGAGCGCTGCATGGGTTGCCACGCGATCGGCTACGAGGTGGTCGGGCCCGACCATGCTGGGCTCTTCGGCCGCAAGGCGGGCGCGCTGCCCGGTTACGACTACTCGCCGGCAATGCGCGCCGCCGGGCTGACCTGGGACGCGGCGACACTCGACCGCTTCCTCGCCAATCCGCGCGGCGTGGTACCCGGGACCAAGATGGGCTTCGCCGGCGTGCCCGATTCCGACGAGCGCGCCGACCTCATCGCCTATCTGGCGCAGGCGACGATGAAAAAAGCGGCGGCACCGTAGGCGGCGAGCGCTACACTAGGGCACTCGTTACACTAGGCCAGTCGTTACACTAGGGCTGGCGGCGCAGAATAAGGGCAGCGACCAAGCATGACGGAAAGATTGCCACCGCCGCACCTCCGCTCGCGGCGGCGTCTCATCGCCGGGGCCGGCATCGCAGCGCTCGGCGTCGCGGCCGGCTGCACCGCCGTTACCCCGGCCCCGCCGCGCAGCACGGCGATCGACGACGCCGCCCTGCTCAACAACGTGCTCGGTCTCGAATACGAGGCGGTCGCCGCCTATGACGCGGCGCTTGCCGGCGGCGCGCTCGGGGCGAGCGATGCCGCGCTGGCGCGCGCCTTCCAGGCCGATCACGTCAAGCACGCCGAGGCGTTGGTACGCGCCATCACCCGTCTGCAGGACAAGCCGGTCGCGGCGCGCGCGCTGGAGGATTACCGCTTTGCCGCCGACGCGCTGCGCCAGCGCGACGACGCGCTGCGCTTCCTCGTCGGCTTCGAGCAGGGCCTCGCCCTCGCTCATCTCGCCGCCGTGCCGGCCTTCGCCGAGAAGAACCTGGCGAAGGGCGCGGCCGGCATTCTCGGCGTCGAGACGATGCATTGGTCGGCGCTGCGCAGCGCCCTCGGCGAGGCCCCGGTGCCGGCGCCCTTCCTCGGGTGAGAGTTCAGAAGGCGCGCAGCATGCCGCCGATGCTGCCAAGCACCAGCACGACGTTGCAAGCCATGCTGACGGCGAAGCCCGGGACGCGCTTGGCGGCGTCGCGGTAGTAACCCCAGGCGTAAAAGATGCGCGCGAGAATCCACAGGAAGCCGATCGCGGCGCCCCAGAGCGGCGAGACGAAGGCGCTGAACAGCCAGAGCGAGGGCAGGAAGACGACGATCTGCTCGAGCGTGTTCTGCTGCACGCGGAAGACGCGCTCGAAACCGGGATCGCCGGCGACCGAAGGTGGCGCCACCTTGTAGCGTCCGCGGGCGCGTGCGACGTTGACGCAGAGCACCAGGAAGAGCAGCAGCGCGAGACCGGTCACCAGCGACGGCTGGATCGGCAGCATCTTGACGTACTCCTCAATCGGCCGCGCTTTGCGTGGCGATGCGGCGAAACGGATGGCCGGGATAGACGCCGAGGATGCGCACCTCGCGCGAGAAGAAGCGCAGCTCCTCGAGGGCGAGGCGCAGCGGCCGGTCCTCGGGATGTCCCTCGACATCGGCGTAGAACTGCGTCGCGGTGAAATGGCCGCCGACCATGTAGCTCTCGAGCTTGGTCATGTTGATGCCGTTGGTGGCGAAGCCGCCGAGCGCCTTGTAGAGCGCCGCCGGCACGTTGCGCACGTTGAAGACGAAGGAGGTGACGGCGAGCGTTCCGTCATTCGCGATCTGGCGCGCCTCGCGCGCCATGACGAGAAACCGCGTCGTGTTGTGCTCGGCATCCTCGATGTTCTGGCGCAGCGAGACGAGGCCGTAGATCCTGCCCGCAAGCTCGGAGGCGATCGAGGCGACACTCTTGTCGCCGGCGCGCGCCACCTCGGCGGCCGACCCCGCCGTGTCGGCGGCGACCATCGCCTTCAAGTCGAGCTCGCGGATCAGCTTGCGGCATTGCGAGAGGGCATGGACGTGGCTGCGCACGGTCTTGAGACCGGCGATCGTCGCGCCAGGCACGGCGAGGAGGTGATGCTCGACCCGGGCGAAATGCTCGCCGATGATGTGGAGACCCGAATCGGGCAGGAGGTGGTGGATGTCGGCGACGCGGCCGGCCACCGAGTTCTCGACCGGCAGCATGGCGAGCGCCGCCTGGCCGTCATGCACCGCGGCCATGGCGTCATCGAAGCCGGCGCAGGGCAGCGTCACCATGTCGGGAAAGACCTGGCGGCAGGCGAGATCGGAATAGGCGCCGGGAGCGCCCTGGAATGCGATGGTGCGGGCGGGGTCCGACATGCGTGCCTAAACTGGTTTTTTCGCTGCCGGCGCAAGCATTTCGCGCGCCAGGGCAAGATGGGCCGGAGTATCGACGCCGAGCGGAACGGTGTCAACGAGCACCACCTCGATACGCATTCCCGCCTCGAGCGCGCGCAGCTGCTCCAGCCGCTCGCGCTGCTCGAGCACGCCGGGCGGCAGCGCGACGTAGCGCTCGAGCGCGGCGCGGCGATAGGCGTAGAGGCCGATATGGAAATAATGCTCGCCCGGCCCCGCCGGCACCGTCGCGCGGCTGAAATAGAGGGCGCGCACGCTGGCGCCCGGCTTGGCGTCGGGCGCAAAGGCGGCCGCCACCTTGGGCACGTTCGGGTCGTGGCGCTCCTCCTCGGCGCGAATGACACAGGCGAGCGTCGCGATATCGACCGTCGGCTCGGCGAAGGGCGTGAGCGAGGCGCGGACGATGTCCGGCTCGATCGTCGGCAGGTCGCCCTGGACGTTCACGATCACGTCGTAGCGCCGTTCCGGGTCGAGCCTGCTCACCGCCTCATGGATGCGGTCGGAGCCCGAAGGGTGATTCGGGTCGGTCAGCATGGCGCGGCCGCCGGCGCGCTCGATGGCCACGGCGATCTCGGCCTCGGCGCAGGCGACGACGACCGGACCGACCGCCGCGTCGACGGCGCGGCGCCAGACATGAACGATCATCGGCTCGCCGTGGATATCGGCCAGGGGCTTCCCCGGCAGTCGAGTCGAGGCGAGGCGCGAAGGGATGACGACGAGTGGGTTCATGGCTCCCCAATTGCGGCGTTATGCCGCATAACTCCCGTGGCGCGGAAATGGCCCACCGCGATATGGTGCCGGCGCTTGAACCATATTTCGTTTGAGTTGTCAGCGAAAATTGGCTTTTCTCCCAGCCGGCCAGCACGGCCGGGGCAAAAGAGCGGCGAAGGGTTGGGGCATGGATCTGGAATTCAACAAGATCGCGGCGGCCATTCTGACGGCGGGTATCATCGCCATGGTGTCAGGGATCATCGCCGGCGCCCTGGTGCGCCCGAAGCTGCTGGAGAAGCCGGTCTATGTCATCGCGGTCGAAGAGCCCGCCGCCCCCGTCGGCGGCGCGGCAGCGCCGAGCGGCCCCGAGCCGATCGCCCCGCTGATGGCCTCGGCGGATGCCAAGGTGGGCGCCGAGGTTGGCAAAAAATGCCTGCAATGCCACACCTTCGAGAAGGGCGGCGCCAACAAGATCGGCCCGAACCTGTTCGGCGTCGTCGGCGAGGACATCGCCAAGGGCGCCAACGGCTATGCCTTCTCGGACGCGCTAAAAAGCAAGCAGGGCAAATGGGACGTCGAGGCGCTCAATGCTTGGCTGTTCAAGCCGCAAGCCTTCGCCAAGGGCACCAAGATGACCTTCGCCGGCCTGCCCAAGGCCAAGGACCGCGCCGATATCGTCGCCTATCTCGAGTCGCTGAAATAGGCGGCAGCGCCATGGCCGCCGCCGGGAATGCCGGCGGCATCGACGCCGCCCGGCTCACTCTCGCCGAGGCGCTGGCGGATGCCGCCGGAGCGGTGATCCGGCCCTATTTCCGCCAGAAGATCGCCGTCGACGACAAGGCGGACGCCAGCCCGGTGACAATCGCCGATCGCGAGGCCGAGCAGGCGATGCGGGCGCTGATCGAGGCGCGCTATCCCGCCGACGGCATCTTCGGCGAGGAATTCGGCACCGTCCGCGACGGCGCCGAATGGGTCTGGGTGCTCGATCCGATCGATGGCACCAAATCCTTCATCTCGGGCATCCCGCTCTTCGGCACGCTGGTCGCGCTGCTCCATCACGGCCGGCCGGTGCTCGGCATCATCGACCAGCCGATCTCACACGAGCGCTGGCGCGGCGTCGCCGGCAGCCCCTCCACCCATAACGGCAACCCCATCCGCACCCGGCCCTGTCCCGACCTCGCCGCCGCCAGCCTCTTCGCCACGGCGCCCGACATGTTCCGCGGTGCCGATGCCGCCGCCTTCGCCCGGCTCAAGGCCGCGGTCAAGCTGACCCGCCACGGCGGCGACTGCTACGCCTATGGGCTGGTCGCCAGCGGCTTCATCGATTGCGTCGTCGAGGCCAGCCTCAAACCCTACGATTATTGCGCCATGGTGCCGATCATCGAAGGCGCCGGCGGGGTCTTCACCGACTGGCAAGGCAAGCCCCTCGGCCTCCGCTCCGACGGCCGCGTCCTCGCCGCCGGCGACCGCCGCGTCCATGAAGCGGCGCTTTCCGTCCTGGCGGGCTGACCGGTCGGCTGAGGGGGCCCCTGACGCAGCCCCAGAATCGTCCTATTCTCTCCCACACTGACGACGCCACGACACACCGTGGTCGAGATTGACGAAGGACCGGCGAGATCGCCGTCCCCGGCGCGAGGAGCATCATGAAGCGACGCACCATCCTGCTCTCCCCCCTGCTCATCCCCGCCTTGCGGGTGCTCGCCCCCTTCGCCCGGGCGGCGGATACCGTCACTAGCCACGGCATCGCGCGCTACGACGATCCGCTCAAATACCCGGCGGACTTCACCCATTTCGCCTACGTCAATCCCGACGCGCCGAAGGGCGGCGCGGTCAGGACCGCGACGATCGGCACCTTCGACAATCTCAATACCTTCATCCTCAAGGGCAACGGCTTCACCAAATACAGCAACGACTTCATGAAGGACGGGGCGCTCTACGACAGCCTGCTGTCCGGCAGTCTCGACGAGCCGCTGACCGCCTATGGCCTCATCGCCGAGAGCGTCGAATATCCCCGGGACCGCAGCTGGATCGTCTTCACGCTGCGTAGCGAGGCGCGCTTTCAGGACGGCTCGCCGATCACGCCCGACGACGTCGTGTGGACTTATCAGACGCTGATCAGCAAAGGTCATCCCAGCTTCCGCGT
>DATAQP010000537.1:0-2250 GCA_036264595.1 Allostellaceae bacterium | reverse complement strand
CGGCGATCGCGAAGGCCTCGGCGAGAGTCGCCGAGACCTCGGCGGCGGCCTCGCGGGAGGGTGCATGAAGCAGGGCGAGCGGGCGCTCCTTGCCGACCGCGCTGCCAATTCCGGCGACCGCTTCGAGTCCGACGGCGTGATCGATGTGATCGCCGGCACGCCGCCTGCCGCCGCCGAGCGCGACGATGACGAGCCCAACGCGGCGGACATCGATGCTCGCGACGAAGCCCGGCCGGGTCGGCGACAAGGCGACAATCACCGGCGCAGCGGCGAGATGACGCTCCCTGCGCTCGACGAGATCGGCGGGACCGCCGAGCGCCGCAACCATGCGGGCGAAGCGTTCGGCGGCGGTGCCGCTCGTCAGCGCGGCATCGATCCGGCTGCGCGCCTCGGCATCGTCGCGGGCGAGGCCGCCGAGCAGCAGCATCTCGGCGGCCAGCGCCGTCGTCACCGCATGCAGCCGTGCCTCGCGCCTGGCGCCGGTGAGGTAGTCGATCGCCTCGGCGATCTCGAGCGCATTGCCGGCATTGGCGCCGAGCACCTCGCTCATGTCGCTGATGAGCGCCACCGCCTTCAGCCCGCCGCGCGCGGCGACCTCGACGATGCTGCGCGCGAGGTCGAGCCCGTCCGCCGCCTTGGGCAGGAAGGCGCCCGAGCCGGTCTTGACGTCCATCACCAGCCCGTCGAGCCCTGCCGCCTCCTTCTTGTACAGGATCGAGGCGGTGATCAGCGGGATCGACTCGACCGTCGCGGTGATGTCGCGGATGGCGTAGAGCCGGCGGTCGGCAGGGGCGAGATTGGCGGTCTGGCCGATGATGGCGCAGCCGACGTCGCGCACGATATGGCGGAACGTGTCGATTGCCGGCGCGCTGCGATAGCCCGGAATGCTTTCCAGCTTGTCGACCGTGCCCCCGGTATGGCCGAGGGCGCGGCCGGCGATCATCGGCACGAAGCCGCCGCAGGCGGCGACGATCGGCGCCACCAGCAGGCTGGTCTTATCGCCGACGCCGCCGGTCGAATGCTTGTCGAGCAGCGGGCCGCCGAGCGCGAGATCGGACCAGTCGAGCACCTCGCCCGAGCGCTTCATCGCGCGGGTCAGCGCCGTCGTCTCGACGCGCGTCATGCCGCGGAAGAACACCGCCATGGCGAAGGCGGCGATCTGCCCCTCGGCGATCGAGCCGTCGCGAAAGCCGCGCAGGAACGCGGTGATCTCGTCGGCTTCGAGCTCGATGCCGTCGCGCTTGCGGCGAATGATCTCCTGAGCGAGGAACATTGGTTACTGGTTCACCACGGAGTCACGGAGGGCACGGAGACGACGTTATACCAAGTCCTGGCGGCGATGACTTATTCCAAGAGCGTCATTGCGAGAAGCGGAGCGACGAAGCAATCCAACCTGTCGAGGGCGAGCTGGATTGCTTCGCTTCGCTCGCAACGCTAAATCGACATTACTCTCCCTCTACTCCGTGTCCTCCGTGTCTCCGTGGTGAATACCCTCTCGAGTCAGATCGGCGCAGAAGCCGGTAATCAGGCGGGTCAAGTCTCCGGCGGCGCGCTCGGCGACGGCGAGCGCCTGGTCATGCGAGAACCCATCCGGCCCCACCCCTTCCGCCAGGTTGCTGATCGCCGAGATGGCGGCGACGTCGAGGCCGCAATGCCGCGCCAGAATCACCTCGTTCACCGTCGACATGCCGACCGCGTCGGCGCCGAGCAGGCGGAAGGCGCGGATCTCGGCTGGCGTCTCGAAGCTCGGCCCGGCGCAGGCGAGATAGATGCCTGTCGCGAGATCGATGGCGAGGCGCTGCGCCACCGTCTTCATGCGGTTGCGCAGCGCCGGGTCGTAAGCGTCGCGCAGCGCGGGGAAGCGCGGGCCGATGGCGGGATCGTTGGCGCCGGTGAGCGGATTGCCGGGCAGCAGATTGATGTGATCCTCGATCAGCATGAGCCGGCCGGGCGCGACCTCCGGTCGCAGCGAACCGGCGGCGTTGGTCAGCAGCAAGGTCGTGATCCCGGCGCGGCGCAAGGCGCGGATCGGCACCGCCATGGCGGCGAAGCCGGCACCCTCATAGACATGGGTGCGGCCCTGGAGGCAGGCGACCGGCAGCCCGCCGAGGCGGCCGAGCACGAGACGGTTGCCGTGGCCGGCGACGGCGCTCACCGGAAAGCCGGGCAGGGCGGCATAGGGCAGGGCGACCGGCTCTGATATCGCGTCGGCGACGGCACCGAGGCCGCTGCCGAGGATGATGGCCAGGC
>DATAQP010000483.1:0-19870 GCA_036264595.1 Allostellaceae bacterium | reverse complement strand
GTGGTCGACCCGCCGGACGGTTTGCTGGAGGAAACCCCTCTCCCATCGGGAGAGGGAGGGGCCGGCAAAGCGAAAGGGTGAGGGCGCGGCGCCCAGGTGGCGACGACCCTCACCCCAACCCTCTCCCGGTGGGAGAGGGAGAAATGGAAGGCTGTTGGAATGGCGACCTGGCTGGCGACGGTGTTGACGATCTTCCCGGACATGTTTCCCGGGTCGCTCGGCCTATCGCTCGCCGGAAAGGCCCTGCAGGACGGGGTTTGGGGTCTGGAAATTGTGGACATACGGGACTTTGCGCGCGATAAACACCGCTCGGTGGACGACGCCCCCTTCGGCGGCGGCCCCGGTATGGTGATGCGGCCCGATGTGATCGACGCCGCGCTCGCCAGCGCCGGGGGGTGCGGGCCGCTGGTTTATCTGTCGCCGCGCGGTCGCCTGCTCGATCAGGCGCGGGTGCGCGCTTTGGCGGCGGGGCCGGGGGTGCGGTTGCTGTGCGGCCGTTTCGAGGGGGTCGACGAGCGCCTGCTCGAGGCGCGCGAGGTCGAGGAGATCAGCCTCGGCGATTTCGTCCTCTCGGGCGGCGAGCCGGCGGCGATCGCGCTGCTCGATGCCTGCGTGCGCATGCTGCCCGGCGTCGTCGGCGCGGCCGAAAGTTTGGCGGAGGAGAGTTTCGAGCGGGGATTGCTGGAATATCCCCATTACACCAGGCCGCAGGAATGGCAAGGGCGCGCGGTGCCCGAGATCCTGCTGTCGGGGCATCACGAGAAGATCCGCGCGTGGCGCCAGGCCCGTGCGGAGGAGACGACGCGAGAGCGGCGTCCGGATTTGTGGCAGCGCTTTGTGACGGCGAAGGGTCGCCCGAATTGAGCGAGACCACGTGAGGCATTGAGTAGGAGAGTTTACGATGAATGTACTTCAGACGCTCGACAACGAGCAGGTCAAGAAGCTGGTCGAGGGCCGCTCGGTTCCCGAGTTCCGCGCCGGCGATACGGTGCGCGTCGGCATCAAGGTGGTCGAGGGCGAACGCGAGCGCGTTCAGCTCTTCGAAGGCGTCTGCATCGGGCGCAAGAATGCCGGGATCAATTCCAACTTCACGCTGCGCAAGATCTCGTATGGCGAGGGCGTCGAGCGCGTCTTCCCGCTCTACTCGCCGCGCGTCACGACGATCGAGGTGGTGCGCCGCGGCAAGGTGCGGCGCGCCAAGCTCTATTATCTGCGTGGTCTGACCGGCAAGGCGGCGCGCATCACCGAGCGGGCGCGCGATACAGCCGCGGCGCCGGAAGCCGCCGCTAGCGAGGAAGCCGCCAGCAAGTAACGTCGCGATCGTCGGCGCCTGCGGCGCCTAGGGATGGAAAGCGCATGAGCAAGCCGCGTACGCTGTTCGACAAGATCTGGGAGAGCCATGTCGTCGACAAGCAGGATGAGAATACCTCCCTCATCTACATCGATCGTCACATCGTTCACGAGGTGACGAGCCCGCAGGCCTTCGAGGGCCTACGCGCCAGCGGCCGCAAGGTGCGGCGACCGGAATCGATCCTCGCCGTCGCCGATCACAACGTGCCGACCACCGATCGCAGCGGCGGCATCACCGATCCGGACTCGCGCCAGCAGGTCGAGACGCTCGAGCGCAACGTGCGCGAGTTCGGCGTGCCCTATTTTCCCGTCGACGACATCCGCCAGGGCATCGTCCACATCATCGGCCCCGAGCAGGGCATGACGCAGCCCGGCATGACCATCGTCTGCGGCGACAGCCACACGGCGACGCACGGCGCCTTCGGCGCGCTCGCCTTCGGCATCGGCACCTCCGAGGTCGAGCACGTGCTGGCGACGCAGACGCTGATACAGCGCCCCGCCAACAACATGCTGATCCGCGTCGAGGGCGCGCTGCCGCTCGGCTGCACCGCCAAGGATCTCGTCCTCGCCATCATCGGCAAGATCGGCACCGCCGGCGGCACCGGCCATGTCGTCGAATATGCCGGGAGCGCCATCAGAGCGCTCTCGATGGAGGGGCGCATGACGGTGTGCAACATGACGATCGAGGCGGGGGCGCGCGCCGGGCTCATCGCGCCCGACGAGACGACCTTCGCCTATATCAAGGGACGGCCGATGGCGCCCAAGGGTGCCGCCTGGGAGCAGGCAATCGCCTATTGGAAGACGCTGCCCTCCGATCCCGGCGCGGTTTACGACAAGGAGGTCGTGCTCGACGCCACGACGATCGTGCCGCAAGTCACCTGGGGCACCAGCCCCGAGGACGTGCTGCCGATCACCGGCAAGGTGCCCGACCCGGCCGAGATCGCCGACGAGCAGCGCCGCCAGGGCATGGCGCGCTCGCTAGAATATATGGGCCTCGTTCCGGGGACCAAGCTGACCGATATCCCGGTCCAGCGCGTCTTCATCGGGTCGTGCACCAACGGTCGCATCGAGGACATCCGCGCCGCGGCGCAGATCGCTAGGGGCCGCAAGGTGGCGAAGGGCGTCAGCGCGATGGTCGTGCCCGGCTCCGGCCTCGTCAAGCACCAGGCCGAGGAGGAGGGGCTCGACCGCATTCTCCGCGAGGCCGGCTTCGAATGGCGCGAAGCGGGCTGCTCGATGTGCCTGGCGATGAACGCCGACAAGCTCGAGGCCGGCGAGCGCTGCGCCTCGACCTCGAACCGCAATTTCGAGGGCCGCCAGGGCAAGGGCGGCCGCACCCATCTGATGAGCCCGGCGATGGCCGCGGCGGCGGCGGTCACCGGGCACCTCGCGGACGTTAGAGACCTCGCTTGATGTGATGACACCTCTCCCCTTGCGGGAGAGGAAGGGGCCCATCGGGAAGCGATGGGAAGGTGAGGGGTGTGGCGCCGCTGTGCGGCGAGTCTTATAAGTTAGCCCCCTCACCCCGACCCTCTCCCACAAGGGGAGAGGGGGTTTGTTGGGAGCGGATGAGCGATGCAGAAATTCACCACGCTGACCGGTGTCGCGGCGCCGATGCCGATGATCAACATCGACACCGACAAGATCATCCCCAAGCAGCATCTGAAGACGATCGCGCGCACCGGGCTCGGCAAGGCGCTGTTCGACGAGCTGCGCTACCGGAACGACGGCTCCGAGAATCCCGATTTCATCCTCAACAAGCCGGCCTATCGCAAGGCCAAGATCCTGGTCGCCGGCGAGAATTTCGGCTGCGGCTCGAGCCGCGAACACGCGCCGTGGGCGCTACTGGATTTCGGCATCACCTGCGTCATCGCGCCGAGCTTCGCCGACATCTTCTACAACAACTGCTTCAAGAACGGCATCCTGCCTATCAAGCTGCCCCAGGAAGACGTCGACAAGCTGATGGACGATGCCGAGCGCGGCGCCAACGCCATCATCACCATCGATCTCGAGAAGCAGGAGATCACCGGCCCGGATGGCGGCTGCATCAAGTTCGAGCTCGACCCCTTCCGCAAGCACTGCCTGCTCAACGGGCTCGACGATGTTGGCCTGACTTTGCAGAAGGAAAAGGCGATCGACAGCTTCGAGGCCAAGCGCAAGGCGGCGACGCCCTGGCTCTAAGGGACCAGGCAAGCGGCGTCTGATCTTCGGCCCTGCCGCTTACTCCGCCGCGGCGATGCTCAGCGCCACGCGCCCCGTGCCGCTCTCCTTGAGGCCGATCCGGCGTGCCGCTTCCTGGGAAAGATCGATGATGCGGGCACCGACGAACGGGCCGCGATCGTTGACGCGCACCAGAATGGTGCGTCGATTGGCGAGATTCTCGACAAGCAGCATCGTGCCGAGCGGCAGCGAGCGATGCGCCGCGGTCAGGGCGTTCATGTCGAAGCGCGCACCCGATGCGGTGCGCTTGCCCTGGTGCTCGGCGCCATACCATGAGGCGAGGCCGATTTGACGCCAGGCGGCGGAATTTCGCCTGACGGCTTTCCGGCGTCCCGACGATGGGGCAGCGCTTCCACCGTCGCGCTCCTTCCCGCCGAAGATGTCCGCCGGCAGCGTGCCGACCAGCTCGTCCGCGGACGATCCTCTCGCAACGCTCATCGCGCCGCCGAACGCGCCGGCCGAGCATGCCAGGAGCAGGGCGACTCTCGACGAGGCGAGGGCGCGCTTCCAGCAAATCATGCCGCTGCCGCCGAACGTCCCTCGCTGGCGCCGACGCGACTCAGCCGCTCGTCCTCGACAAGGCGGAGCGGCGCTCCATAGCTCTCGCGCCGGGCAAAGCGGATCGCGGCGGCGCGGTCGAAGAAAGTCCCGCCGATCATGCCGTCGCCCGTGGCGGCGCACCACCGCCCGCTTCGGCTGCGGTAGATGCGGAAGACGGCGCGAGACGAATACGCGGAATGAATGAGCATGAGACCATGTCCTCTGGTGAGTAGGGGCGGCGGCCGACGCGCGACCGCGATGGGGCTAGGCAAGCGGCCGTCGGCTCGCGGGCCGCGGCGGCGCGATCGCGCTGGTAGGAAGCGAGGTGGGCGAAACGCGGGTAGGCCTGCTCTCAGATGATCAGCCTGACGAGGGCGAAGACCATCAGCATGACGCCGACGATGCCGGCAAGCGTCGACAGCAGCTCCATCACGGTCTCGGGCAGGGACGGCCCTTCGGGATGGGCCTGCGGCGCCACGGGGGTGAGCAGCTCCGCCGCCTTGCCGTTGCGGCCGAGGTCGATTGAAGGTGCGCGGCTCATGGTGACCTCCGAGATAAGCATGCGGGGCGTCCCGATCCGAGGATCGCCTGTGAACGCATTCCTATTAAAGACGCCCTCGTTAAAATTCGAGGACAGCTCAATCTCGGAATAGTAAAGGGTCCATATAAAACGCATCGCCGCCGAATGGTGACGTCGGTTTCTTTATGTATTTTTTATGCTTACCCTATTTTCTCCACCATTGATTTTAATTTGCTCAAGCAACGCCAAGATCTTACATCTCAGCCCACAGTGACTTCGACCGTTTCCTCGTTCCAACAGCGATGTCCGCTGCGCGACGAGGAGCAACTTCGCAGGGGTGGGGCTGGGCAGAGATGAGTATTCGGTGTTCGCGAACTCTTCGTCGTCGCGCGGCATGCGGCGCTCTCGGCGGCGTGTTCCTCGCGACGGCGTCGTCGTCACTTGGCTGGGCCGACGATACGCCCACAGTGGCGAGCTGGTCCGACACGCTGAAGCTGTCGGGCCATGTCGAGGCCGGCATCACCGGCAATGTGGACGGGCCGAGCAACGGCATCAATTTTGGTCATCTCTTCACCGATCGCGCCAACACGCCGCTGCTCAATCAGCTCCTGCTGACTGCCGAGCGGCCGCTCGACCCCAAGGCGACGGGCTACGATTTCGGCTTCAAGCTGCAGGGACTCTATGGCTCGGATGCGCGCTACACCCATGCCTTCAACCAGTTCGATCGCATCATCGGCGGGCGCTATCAGCTCGACCTCGTCGAGGCCAATGTCGTCGCCCACACGCCGCTCCTGACCGAGGGTGGCATCGACCTTAAGCTCGGCGAGTTCCCCTCGCCAATGAGCGCCGAGGTCATCGACGCGGCGGGTAATTCGCTCTATTCGCATTCCTACATCTTCAATTTCGGCGTGCCGTTCAAGCACACTGGCGGGCTGGCGGTCATTCACCTCAATCCGATCGTCGATCTCTATCTCGGCGGCGATACCGGCGTGAATGCCTGGATCGGCGCCAAGGGCGATAACAACAAATCTCCCGCCGGCCAGGCCGGCATCGGGCTCAATCTGATGGACGGCAAGCTGACGATTCTCGGGCTGACCCATATCGGGCCGGAGAATCCGCGCGACGACCGCAACCTGCGCTATCTCAACGACATCACCGCCACCTGGAAGGTGACCGACGACCTCACCTTGACCACCGACGTCAACTACATTCGCGACGATGGTCTTCACGCGATCGGCTACGGCGCTGCGCAATATGTCACCTATGCGCTTAACGATCAGGTGACCTTGGTCGGCCGCGGCGAGGTCTGGCGCGACAACAACGGCGCCTTCGTCGCCGCTTTCCCCGGCAACCTCGATTTCATCAATGCCGAGCGCGGCCTCGTTCCCGCGACGACGATCGGCGGTGGCCGGACGACCTATGGCGAGCTGACATTCGGCGTCAATTACAAGCCGCCGGTGCCCAAGGCGATCGAGGGCTTCGTCATCCGCCCCGAGCTGCGCTTCGACGGCGCGCTGAACGGCACCAAGCCGTTCAATTCAGGCACGAGCGACCATCAGGTGACGATCGCCACCGATTTCATCCTGCCCTTCTGAGGCAATACGATGTCGAACCCTGGACCCGAACGACCCGTTCCGCTGCGCCGCCCGCGCGCTCTGCGCCTCGTGCAAGCACACCGCGTCGCCGTCGCCAATGACCGCGCGGCGCCGATGCAAAGGCCGCCAGCTGCGCCGCCAAGCGCCTGGCACCCGCTCGGCCCGGTCACCGATCTCGAACGCCATGTCCGAGCCGATTGGTGGCACGAGATCTTCGACGATCTCTATCTCAAGACCGACGGCGACGTCTTCGAGAACCCGGCGAACACGAGGGACGACGTCGATGCGGTGATCGCCGGCGTCGATCTCGTGCCGAATGATCGAATTCTCGACCTCTGCTGCGGCCAGGGCCGCCACGCCATCGAGCTGGCGCGCCGCGGCTATCGCCGCGTTACTGGCGTCGATCTCTCGCCCTACCTCGTCGACCTCGCCCGTCGCCGCGCCGCGGCAAGCGGCGTCGCCGTCACCTTCCTCGAAGGTGACGCGCGCCATTGCCGCCTGCGCGACCACACCTTCGATTGCGTCACCATCCTCGGCAACTCGTTCGGCTATTTCGAGGCGGCCGAAGAGGACGCCGCGTTGCTCGGCCGCGCGCGGATCCTGCTGCGCGCCGGCGGGCGGCTGGCGCTCGATCTCGTCGACGGCGACTGGCTGCGCGAGAATTTCGAGAAACGCTCCTGGGAGTGGCTCGACGGCAACCTGCTGGTCTGCCGCGAGCGTGCGCTCTCGCGCGACGGGCAACGCCTGATCACGCGCGAGATGGTCCTCGATGCCGGGCGCGGCGTCGTCGCCGACCGCTTCTTCGCCGAGCGGCTCTATAGCCGCGCCGCCATCGCCGATCTGCTGGCGGCGGTCGGCTTCGCCTCGATCGGCTTTCGCGAGGCGACCGAGAGCCGCTCCGATCGCGCCGCCGATCTCGGCATGATGGCGCGGCGGCTGCTGGTGACGGCGCGGGCGGAGGCCGAGCGGCCGCCATCGTCGGTGCGGCGTCCGCGCGATGTCGCCGTCATACTCGGGGACCCGCAACTCGGCGACAGCGTCAAGCCGCAAGGGCGCTTCGGCGAGGCCGATCTGCAAACCGTCGCGACACTTCGCGCGGCGCTCGCGACCTTGCCCGACTACCGGTTCCGGTTCCTCGACGATCACGCGACGCTGGCCGATTCGCTGCGGCGTGCGCCGCCTGATCTGGTGCTCAATCTCTGCGACGAAGGCTACGGCAACGACGCCACGATGGAGGCGCATGTTCCCGCGCTCCTCGACATGCTCGGCATTCCGTATAGCGGCGCGGGTCCGGGTTGCCTGACGCTCTGCTACGACAAATCCGTCGTGCGCGGCGTCGCGGCGGCGCTCGGCATCGCGGTCCCGGATGAGATCTTCATCGCGCCCGACCAACCCTTGACCGCGATGTCCGCGCATTTCCCCGCCCTGATCAAGCCGTGCCTCGGCGACAATTCCGTCGGCATCGACGAGCAATCCGTCGTCGCGGCTCCCGAGGAAGCGCAGGCGGCTCTGCGCCGGCTGCGGCATCTGGTGCCCGGCCGGCCGCTGCTCGTGCAGGAGTTCCTCGCCGGCGCCGAATACAGCGTCGGCGTCATCGGCAACCCCGATACGCGCCTCGAGACGCTGCCCATCCTCGAGGTCGATTACACTGAGCTCGACGGCAATCTTCCGCGCATCCTCGCCTATGCCTCGAAATGGGATCCGCAATCGCCCTATGCGCGCAAGATCGCCTACCGCAAGGCCGATCTGCCGGAACCGGTCAGCCGCCGCCTCATAGACCAGGTGACGCGGCTCTTCGCTCGCCTCGGCTGCCGCGACTATGCGCGTTTCGACTTCCGCGCCGTCACCGACGGCGAGATCAAGCTGCTCGAGGTCAATCCCAATCCCGGCTGGTGCTGGGACGGCAAGCTCGCCCTGATGGCCAGCTTCGCCGGGCAGAGCTATCCCGATCTCCTGCGGCGCATCCTCGCGGCCGCCGAGGCGCGTTTGGCCGCTTCGCCCGCTCTCGACGTCATCGCGGCGGCCCGGCCGCACCGCGGGGCGCTACGCCGCGCCGGTCGTTGAATCGTGACCTGCCTTTACGCCAGCGATTACGGGCCGCCCGAGCCGGGCTTCGACCCTTTGGCGGGGGACGGGCGGCTGATCAAGGGATTCGAGGCGCATTCGGCGCAGCTCGCTCGCGCCGCCAATCCCGGCCAGCTCGCAGCGATGCAGCGCGCCTTGCTGCGCGGCGACGAGATCGTTTGGTGCGACCAGGGATATGGCTGGGCCGATAGCGGCCCGGTCCATGCCCTCTTCGCGGCGATTGCGCTTTTCGTGATCCTGCCCTGGGCGGCTTGGCGGTTCCGCGGCGGTGGCGAGACCGCAGTCTTCCGGGCGCGCCGCCGGCCGATATCGCAGCGCCCATTTCCACGACTGCGAGAGAATGACGATGCTTAGGCTTCGCCTCGTCCCTGACGACACGCGCATTCAATTCATGCGCGGCCGCTATGCCGGGTTGATCGTCTCGGCGGTGCTCAGCATCGCGTCGGTCGTGCTGTTCTTCACGCCCGGCCTCAATTACGGCATCGATTTTCTCGGCGGCGTGGTGATCGAGCTCAGGCTGCCCGGTCCGGCGGATAGCGGTGCCATCCGCGCTGCCCTCGAGACGCTCCATCTCGGCGAGGTCAAGCTGCAGCAATTCGGCTCGCCGCGCGACGTGCTGATCAAGCTCGACGCCCGGGCCGGCACGGAGGACGGCCGGCGCGCCGTTCAGACTCTGCTGAGCCAGCGCTTCCCCGGCAGCGAGGTCCGCCGCACCGAGGTCGTCGGCTCGAAGGTCAGCGCCGAGCTCTTCAATGACGGGCTGTTGGCAACCACCCTCGCCCTCGCCGCCATCCTCGTCTACATCTGGTTCCGCTTCGAGTGGCAGTTCGGCGTCGGCGTCGTCGCCACGCTCATCCTCGACGCCACCAAGACGATCGGCTTCTTCGCGCTGACCGGTCTGCAATTCGACCTCAACTCGCTGGCCGCGATCATGATCCTGATCGGCTATTCGGTGACCGACAAGGTGGTGGTCTACGACCGCATCCGCGAGAATCTGCGCAAATACCAGTCGATGCCGCTGCGCGCGCTGATCGATCTCAGCATCAATCAAACGCTGAGCCGCACGGTGGTGACCTCGCTGACCGTGCTGCTGTCGATCCTGCCGCTCGCCTTCATGGGCGGCGAATCGGTGCAAGGCTTCGCTGTCGCGGTCATCTTCGGCATCATCGTCGGCACCTCGTCATCGATCTTCATCGCCTCGCCGATCCTCTTGTTCCTCGGCGAGAAGCGCCTGCGGCCTGGAGTGATGACCGACAGCCAGCAGCCGGTCACGGTGTAAGCTCACGGTGCGGCGGTGGCTGATTTGGGCGGTGCCAGGACGAGCCCGTACCGGGTCGTTACCTCCGCCATTTTCGCCGGGTCAGGCCCGCCCGGCGCGGTCGCGACTGCCGCGATATCACGCATAGGAGGGCGCCGCGCCCGACGCGCAGTGCACCCGCGAGCGTATGACTGTCTCTATCCGGCCCGCCGGATGGTTCACCACAACTGCGTCGCGGCGCTCGGACTCAGCAAGGGACGGTTACGTCACGGCCGCGGCGCAGCGCTTCCAGCGGCGGCGCTCCGTCGGGCTGCCCCAAACGTCGCGCCTTTTGGGAGTTCAGGCCGAGGGAATTCAGGCCGGCGTCAGCAGGACGGCCGCGCGGTCGGTGCCCGTCTCGAACAAGGCGAAGTGGATCGCCTCGCGCTGCGTCGCGAACACGCGCAGGATCTGTCCCTGCCGGTCGCGGGTGCACCAATCGCCTTGCGGCGTCTGCGCCACCACGAAGCGGCGCCGGGCCGTGGCACCAGGCTGGACAGCGATCGAAACGGGAGGGGCCATGTCAGTTGCTCATTTGAAATGTTGAAACGAAACTGGCGTGCTAACTGTGGATCGACGGGAAGAACAGCCACAGGCGGAGCACGATCGGCGAGAACGCCACGAGCAGCAAAGCCGCGATGATGGCGGCCGTTCTCGCGACGATCCAGATCGTCGACCGCAGCGTGGCGAGAGGACGCGACGTATCCCCGCGGGTTCGGTGATCTGCCGCACGATAAGTGTTGGTGATCGCCATGGGACTCGTCCACTCGTCGATCTCGCCCCGCGTCACCGCGGGAGCGTCCGCCTAGAAAAGGCGATCGTTCCATATAAATTCGAGAGCGAAGCTGATCCGTTCTAATCAAAACTCCATTAGAGGATCGTCGCCCGCCGGGATTGTCGGCCTACGCCAAGCCCGCCTCGCGCCGCGCCGTCGGCAGCTTCCGCTTTCGACCGTCCTCGGTGACGGCGACGAAGGTGAATTCGGCGTCGGTCACCTTGATCCGCTCGCCCTGGCCCTGGCGCAGCACCCAGACCTCGACGGCGAGGGTGATCGAGGTGCGGCCGAGGCGGAGGAGGTCGGTGTAGCAGCACACCGTGTCGCCGACCTCCACCGGCTGCAGGAAGGCGATGTTCGATACCGCGGCGGTGACGACGCGGCCGCCGGCATGCTGGGTCGCCGTCATCTTGCCGGCGCAATCCATCAGCGACATGATCCAGCCGCCGAAGACATGACCCATGGGATTGGTGTCGGTCGGCATTGCTAGGGATCGCGAGGCGAGTTCGCCTCGCGGCTGGGCCAATGATCGCGCGGCGAACTCGCCTCGCGGCTGGCGGTCGAGCGGCTGGTCCAGCTGAGTTCGCTTCGGTTTCGCAATCGGCATCATAATACTCCCGAGCAGGATTGCGACGCTCCTCCCGGTAAACACTGCTTGGCCTCTTATGTTGCAGCGCAGCAAAAAAATGTCAATGCATGGAATCTTAAAGGTATTGTTATACTGCAGCGCACAATTAATGACCGAGTGCAGCGGCTTGAAATGGCTGCCGTATCGTCGGCATTGACGCGGAAATAGGCGCCCGATCAAGCCCCTCGCGCGGGCGACGGTCTTGCCAAACCTGCCGCCGGCTGTTATCTTGTTCGTGGTATGTTCTTTGACATCGTTGACCAGAATCGCCGCATCTAAATCTAGCGAACACGCCTGCATTGCACCTGCATCGGATGTCGGACCTACAAGATCTGGTAACCGTGCCAGACAGCCGGGCGCCGGCCCAGGTGTGACCTCCGGCGCGGCGTGCATTCCCTTTCGCCGAGCGGGCGGTGCCGGCTATAAAGGGGCCGCATTCTCGCGGCGCGTCCCGCTGGAGACGCCGACAAAGACAAAGGGAGCTTGCGGTGGCATCGAACAAGAAGATCCTTGTCCTGCCCGGTGACGGTATCGGGCCCGAGGTGATGAACCAGGTCATCCGCGTCGCCGAATGGTTCGACAAGAAGCGGATCGCCAGCTTCGATCTCACCGAGGATCTCGTCGGCGGTGCCGCCTACGAGGCGCACGGCACGCCGCTGCACAACGACACGATGGTGCGGGCGCTGCAGGCCGATGCCGTGCTCTTCGGCTCGGTCGGCGGACCGAAATGGGAGAGCCTGCCCTTCGCGCTGCGCCCGGAGCGCGGTCTCTTGCGCCTGCGCAAGGAGATGGACCTCTTCGCCAATCTTCGCCCCGCCCTCGTCTTCGACGCTCTGATCGGCGCCTCGACCCTGAAGCCGGAGGTCATCCAGGGCCTCGACATCATGATCATCCGCGAGCTCACCGGCGGCGTCTATTTCGGCGAGCCGCGCGGCGTCGAGCTGCTCGCCGACGGCACCCGCCGCGGCATCAACACCCAGGTCTACACGACGACCGAGGTCATCCGGGTCGCCCGCGTCGCCTTCGAGCTGGCGCGCAAGCGCGGTCGCAAGCTCTGCTCGGTCGAGAAGGCCAATGTCATGGAATCGGGCGAGATGTGGCGCGAGGAGGTGCAGAAGCTGCACGATGCCGAGTATGCCGACGTCGCGCTCTCGCATATGTATGCGGACAATTGCGCCATGCAGCTGGTGCGCAATCCCAAGCAGTTCGACGTCATCGTCACCGATAATCTCTTCGGCGACATATTGTCGGATTGCGCGGCGATGCTGACCGGCTCGCTCGGCATGCTGCCCTCGGCCTCGCTCGGCGCCCCCGATGCCTACGGCCATCGCAAGGCGCTCTACGAGCCGGTTCATGGCAGCGCCCCCGACATCGCCGGTAAGGGCGTCGCCAACCCGCTCGCCTGCATGCTCTCCTTCTCGATGATGCTGCGCTATTCCTTCGATCTCGCCGAGGAGGCGAGCCTGGTCGACAACGCGGTGAAACGCGTCCTCGATGCCGGCATCCGCACCGGCGACATCATGCAGCCGGGCATGAAGAAGGTGACGACCGGCGAGATGGGCGACGCCATCCTCAAGGAGATCGAGAGGTCGGCGGCCTGAGGAGAGGGACGGCCTCTCACACCTCGTCGGGGCGACCCGCCGCGACCCAGCGCTGATAGGCGGCGCGTGTCTCGTCATTGGCCGGGTAGAGGCCGGGCGTTGCGTGGCCGCGATCGACGCGGCGGCGGATGAAGACCTCGAGCCGCTCCTGCTCGACGCTGTCGCGCGCGATCTCGGCGGCGAGGTGGCGCGGGATGACGACGACGCCGCCGCTATCGGCAATGATGATGTCGCCGGGGAAGACGGCGGCGCCGCCGCAGCCGATCGGCCGGCCGGTATCGACGGGAAGCAGGAAGTTGAAGCTCGGCGGCGCCGCGACGCCGTTGCAGAAGACCGGCAGCGCCATTTTCTCGAGCTCGCCGATATCGCGCATCGCGCCGTCCGAGACGACGCCGGCGACGCCGCGCGCGAGGAGCCGCGCCACCAGGATGTCGCCGAGCGTGCCGGCGCGGGTCTCGCGCTGCGCGTCGATGACCAGCACGGCGCCCGCCGGGACCGCCTCGATCGAGGCGCGCTGCGGGTTGTCCGCCTGGGCGATGCTGGCCGGGGTGGCGAGGTCCTCGCGCGCCGGGATGAAGCGCAGCGTATAGGCCGGACCGACGAAGCGGCTGGCCTGCGGGTTGAGCGGCCGCACCCCGGAGATCGCGGCGAAGCGGAAGCCGCGCTTCAGGAGCTGGATGGAGACGGTCGCGCTGCTCGTCTCGTCGAGTTGGGCGTGGATCGCCGGGTCGAGGTCGAAGGCGGCGGTTGGTTCGGTCATGATCTGAGCGCCTTGTCGAGTTCGGGTTTGAGACGGCCGCTCGCCCACAAAGCGAGCATGCGGAAATCGCTGTAGAAGGACCAGAGCGGATGGCCGAACGTGGCTGGCCGGTTGCCCTCGAAGACGGCATGGGCGAACCAGGCGCAGCCATAGCCGGCGAGCGGCGCGGCGGGCAGCAGGCGCCAGTCGCGCGTGATCGCCGCGGCGAGAAGGAAGGCGAGGGCGAGCGCGCTGCCGAGATAATGGGCGATCCGCGTTCGGGGGTCGCGATGAGCCCGCAGATAGTGCGGCCAGAACGCGGCGTAGCTGGTGATCGTCTCGGCCATGCGGCGAGGGTGCCGCAAATCCGGGGGCAGGGGCAAGCGGCAGACGGCTTGACGCTGCCGGCAAGCTTTCCCATCCTGCCGCCATGACGCCCAAACCACGCCAGCAGCCGGTGCTCAGCGAGCACGGCAAGCGCGAGGCGGCGCGCCGCCAGGCGCGCGAGGCCGCCGCCTTGCGCGACAATCTCAAGAAGCGCAAGCAGCAGGTCCGACGGCGCGAGGACCAGGAAGCGGCGCCGGCCGGTGGCGAGCGCGGCGAGGCTTGAGCCGATCTTACGGTTCCGTTACAAGGCGCGGTAGTATCGTTGCAACGCGAGAGGCCAGCCAGACATGCCGATTTTGCCGGATAAATGGATCCGCGACATGGCGCAGACGCACGGCATGATCGAGCCCTTCGTCGAGAAGCAGACGCGCGAGGGGGTGATCTCCTACGGCCTCTCCTCCTATGGCTACGATGCAAGGGTCAGCCGCGAGTTCAAGATCTTCACCAATGTCGACAGCGCCATCGTCGATCCCAAGGCGTTCTCGCCGGCGAGCTTCGTCGACCGCGAACTCGATGTCTGCGTCGTGCCGCCCAACAGCTTCGCCCTGGCGACGACGGTGGAGTATTTCCGGGTCCCGCGCGACGTGCTCGTCATCTGTCTCGGCAAATCGACCTATGCGCGCTGCGGCATCATCGTCAACGTGACGCCGCTCGAGCCGGAATGGGAGGGCCACGTCACCATCGAGATCTCGAACACGACGCCGCTGCCGGCCAAGATCTATGCTGGCGAGGGGATCTGCCAGTTCCTCTTCTTCCGCGGCGAGGAGCCATGCGAGACCTCCTATGCCGACCGCAAGGGAAAATACATGCGCCAGCACGGCGTCACCCTGCCGAAGCTGTGAGTTTTGCCGGGACACTGACGATTTTTGCCACATTTCCCTGATAGCAGGATAGAAGGCGCGGACCGGGCCACCGCTGGGAGCGCATCGGGGGACGATTTCATGGACAAAATCCGCATCCGCGGCAACCGACCTCTTTCGGGCAAGATCACGATCGGCGGCGCGAAGAACGCCGCCCTGCCGCTGATGGCCGCCAGCCTGCTCACCGACGAGACGCTGACGCTGCTCAATATCCCCTATCTCGCGGATATCTCGACCCTCGCCAATCTGCTGGTGCAGCACGGCGTGTCGGTCAAGATGAAGGGCTATCGGCCGGGCGTCGGCGAGGGCGGCCGCGCGGTCGAGCTGAGCGCCGATACGATCACCTCGACGGTGGCGCCCTATGACCTCGTGCGCAAGATGCGCGCCTCGGTGCTCGTCCTCGGCCCGCTCGTCGCGCGCTGCCACGAGGCGCGCGTCTCGCTGCCGGGCGGCTGCGCAATCGGCACGCGGCCCGTCGATCTCCACATCAAGGGGCTGGAGCGGTTGGGTGCCGAGATCGAGATCCAGCGCGGCTATATCGAGGCGCGGGCGCCGCGCGGCCTGACCGGCGCCGAAATCGTCTTTCCCCAGGTTTCGGTCGGCGCCACCGAGAACCTGCTGATGGCGGCGAGCCTGGCCGAGGGCGAGACCGTGCTGGTCAATGCGGCGCGCGAGCCCGAGGTCGCCGATCTCGCCCATTGCCTCGTTGCCATGGGCGCCGATATCGAGGGCATCGGCACGGACCGCGTCAGGATCCGCGGCGTCAAGCGGCTGCACGGCGCGACGCACAGCATCATCCCGGACCGCATCGAGACCGGCACCTACCTGATGGCGGCAGCGATCACCGGCGGCGATGT
Organism: Allostellaceae bacterium; assembly: GCA_036264595.1. Lineage (GTDB taxonomy): Bacteria > Pseudomonadota > Alphaproteobacteria > ATCC43930 > CGMCC-115725 > URHD0088. Next base: position 4,416 of record DATAQP010000483.1, on the reverse strand, counting down.
CGAGCTGGTCAATACGCGCTATGAGCCGATTGCCGCCGTGGCGCGCGTGCTCGAAGGCGCCGGCGTCGAGGTGACTGCGACGGAAACCGGCATTCGCGTGCGCCGGCAGAACGGCCGCCTCACCGGCGTCGACGTGATGACCGAGCCGTTCCCGGGCTTTCCGACCGATCTGCAGGCGCAGATGATGGCGTTGATGACGACCGCCGACGGTGCCGCGATGATCACCGAGACGATCTTCGAGAACCGCTTCATGCATGTCCCCGAGCTCTGCCGCATGGGGGCGAACATCAATGTGCACGGGTCCTCGGCGATGGTACGCGGCGTCAAGCAACTGACCGGCGCGCCGGTCATGGCGACCGATCTGCGCGCCTCGGTCTCGCTCGTCCTTGCCGGCCTCGCCGCCGCCGGCGAGACGGTCATCAACCGCGTCTACCATCTCGATCGCGGCTATGAGCGGCTCGAGGACAAGCTCGCCGCCTGCGGCGCCGAAATCGAGCGGCTCGGCGACGGCTCCGCCGAATAGGAAGGCCCCATGGCCGAGAAGTCCGATGCCGACCAGCCGAGCCCGGCGAGTTCCGCCGTCAAGCTCAAGCTGCGTGCCGAGGACGCGGAGGATCTCGCCGTCATCTCGGCCTTTCTCCAGGATGCGCTGGTGCCGGTTGCCGAGATGATCTTCCTGCCCGACGAGCAGCGCTTCGTCCTGGTCGCCAACCGCTTCATGTGGGAGCGTCCGCCGCTCGGCAAGAAGGGTCATTCCGAGCGTACCCTGACCGGCATCGCCTTTGACAAAGTGACCGGCGTCCGGGTCAGGGGCTTCGAGCGCACCGAGTGCGACCGCATTCTCCAGGTCCTCGCCGTGCGCGCGGTTCCCGGCTCGATCATTTTCGAGTTCTCCGGCGACGATGCCATGCGACTGGAAACCGACCAAATCCTGTGCCATCTAGAGGATATCGGCGAGCCTTGGCCGACCCCGTGGCGCCCCCGGCACGCCCTAGACGATCTTTAAAGGGTTTGCGGGCATCGTGGGTGCCGTGAGGCCCGTCCCGCAGTGGAGATCGTCTTGCCCAGCAATGAATCCCTGGTTCTCGCCCTGCCGAAGGGGCGCATCCTCGGCGAGGTGATGCCGCTGGTGCGGCGCGCCGGCATCGAGGTCGAGGCAGAGTTCGCCAACGAGGATTCGCGCCAGCTGCGCTTCGCCACCAATCATCGCGGGCTCGACGTCATCCGGGTGCGCAATTTCGACGTCGCCACCTTCGTCGCCTTCGGCGCGGCGCATCTCGGCGTCGCCGGCAACGACGTGCTGATGGAATTCGACTATCCCGAGATCTACGCGCCCCTCGATCTCGGCATCGGGCGCTGCCGGCTCGTCGCCGCCGCCCCGGCGGAGGACGCAGCGCGCGAGGACCCGGCGCGCTGGAGCCATGTCCGGGTGGCGACCAAATATCCCGAGATCACCCGCCGCCATTTCGCCGCCCGCGGCGTGCAGGCCGAATGCATCAAGCTCAACGGCGCCATTGAGCTGGCGCCGAGTCTCGGCCTGTCGCGCTACATCGTCGATCTCGTGCAGACCGGCTCGACCTTGAAGGCCAACGGGCTGGTCGAGATCGAGCGCGTCGCCGACGTCACCTCGCGCCTCATCGTCAATCGGGCGGCGCTGAAGACCCGACCCGACGAGGTCGGAAACTGGCTCGAGCGCTTCCGCGAGACGGCGCTTGCCGCTTAGGCTCGACGCCGCGGCGCCCGGCTTCGCCGCCGCTTTCGCCGCGTTGCTCGCCGCCAAGCGCGAGACCGCTGCCGATGTCGATGCGGTGGTGGCGGCGATCATCGAAGACGTGATCGCGCGCGGCGATGCGGCGCTGATCGACTATACCAAGCGCTTCGACCGCCTGACGCTGACGGCGGAGACGCTGCGCATCCCGGCCACGGACATCGCGGCCGCAGCGCGGCAATGCGACGACAAGACGCTCGCCGCCTTGCGCCTGGCCGCGGAGCGGATCGAAGCCTACCACCGCCGACAGATGCCCGCCGATCTCGATTATCGCGACGCCGCCGGCGTCCAGCTCGGCGCGCGCTGGCGCGCCATCGCGGCGGTCGGACTCTACGTGCCGGGCGGCACCGCCGCCTACCCCTCCTCGGTGCTGATGAACGCCATGCCCGCCAAGGTCGCCGGCGTCGAGCGGCTGGTCATGGTGGTGCCGACGCCGAACGGCGTGCTCAACCCCCTCGTCCTCGCCGCTGCTGAGCTTGCGGGGGTCAGCGAGATCTATCGCGTGGGCGCCGCCCAGGCGGTGGCGGCGCTCGCCCATGGCACGGCGACGATCGCCGCGGTCGACAAGATCGTCGGTCCCGGCAATGCCTATGTCGCGGCGGCCAAACGCCGCATCTTCGGCACGGTCGGCATCGATCTCATCGCCGGCCCGTCGGAGATACTGGTGGTCGCCGATCGCGACAACGATCCGGCCTGGATTGCCGCCGATCTTCTCTCGCAGGCCGAGCACGACACCGCCGCGCAATCCATCCTGATCACGGACGATCCCGCTTTCGCCGATGCGGTGGAAGCCGCCGTCGAGACACAACTCGCCAGCCTCAAGCGCTCGACGATCGCGGCGGAGAGCTGGTCGCGGTACGGCGCCGTCATCACGGTCGGCAGATTGGCCGATGCGGTCGCCCTGATCGATCGCATCGCGCCCGAGCATCTCGAGCTCGCGGTCGACGATGCCGAGCGGCTCGCCGCCGCGGTGCGCAACGCAGGCGCCATCTTCCTCGGCCGCTATACGCCGGAAGCGATCGGCGATTACGTCGCCGGCAGCAACCACGTGCTGCCGACCGGACGCAGCGCGCGCTTCTCCTCCGGGCTCGGCGTGCTCGATTTCATGAAGCGAACCTCGCTGGTGCGCTGCGACGCCGCCAGCCTCGGTGCCATCGGTCCGGCGGCGGTGACGTTGGCGCAGGCCGAAGGGCTCGACGCCCATGCCCTGTCGGTCGCCATCCGCCTCAACATGCCGCGCGGCTGAGCTGCGGAGGGACGATGCCGGACGAGCGGCGCATCGCCAAGATCACGCTCGACGAGAAGACGGTGGTACGCCGCAACGCCGATATCGAGCATGAGCGCGCGGTCGCCATTTTCGACCTGCTCGAGGAGAACAGCTTCGTCCCGGTCGCCGGCTATCCTGGACCCTATCATCTCGATCTCGGCATCGAGGACAATCGCCTCATCCTCGACATCCGTAATACCGACGACGTCTCGCATGAGCGCATCGCGCTTTCGCTCACCCCGTTTCGTGGCATCGTCAAGGACTACTTCCTCGTCTGCGAAAGCTATTTCGCCGCGATAAAGCGCTCCAGCCCGGCGCAGATCGAGGCGATCGATATGGGGCGCCGCGGCCTTCACAACGAAGGGTCGGAGCTGTTGCGCGAGCGCCTCGCCGACAAGATCGCCGTCGATCTCGGCACGGCGCGCCGGCTCTTCACGCTGGTCTGCGTACTGCACATCCGCGGGTAGCGGCGAGCGGTGTCGGCGCCAGACAATCCGCGACGGTCGCCGAGCAGCGTCCTCTTCGCCTGTACCTGGAACGCGATCCGCTCGCCGATGGCGGCGGCGCTGCTGCGGCACTATCGCGGCAGCCGTCTCTTCGTCGATTCGGCGGGCGTGCGCGCGCACGAGGTGGATGGTTTCGCGGTCGCCGTGATGGACGAGATCGGCATCGACATCAGCGACCATCAGCCGAAATCCTTCGATGACCTGGAGGATACGTCGTTCGATCTCGTCGTCTCGCTGTCGCCCGAGGCGCAGCACAGCGCGGTCGAGCTCACGCGCACGATGGATTGCGAGGTCGAATTCTGGCCGGTTCTCGACCCGACCGTTGTCGAAGGGGATCGCGAGACCCGGCTGGCGGCATTTCGCGCGGTGCGCGATCATCTGCTGGACCGCATCCGCCAGCGTTTTCCGCTGCCGCCGTCCGGCCAGGTCTGATTCCGGTTGCCCGGGCGCAGGGCGAGGGGCGACGAAAGTGCTTGACCCAGGGCGGCACGGCTAGGATGTATTGGGCGATTTTGCCGTGGGCTATTTATTGGGCAATCGTTGCAGGAAGACTACAGGAGCAGGATGGCGAAGGAAGATCTCATAGAATTCTCCGGCACGGTCACCGAGCTGCTGCCGAACGCGATGTTTCGCGTCAAGCTCGACAACAACCACGAGGTGCTTGCGCACACCTCGGGCAAGATGCGCAAGAACCGCATTCGCGTGCTCGCCGGCGACCGGGTCAATGTCGAGATGACGCCTTACGACCTGACCAAGGGCCGGATCACCTTCCGCTTCAAATAGGGGCGGGTCCCCATCGGCGCCCCCATCTCATCGCTTCCCCGATCGCGTCTTGTGCTGGCGTCGGCCTCGCCGCGCCGGCTCGACCTGCTGCG
>DATAQP010000405.1:0-9429 GCA_036264595.1 Allostellaceae bacterium | reverse complement strand
TCGGTCTCGCGCATCGCCAACAAGGAGGCGTTGTTCGCGAAACTCGATCGTGCCGACGTCCCGAACCTCGTCGACATCTATGACGAGGCGCGCATGTCGAACGACATGGGGCCCGGCATCGACTTCGACAATCTGGTGATGCTCTACAATCCCGAGACGATGAAGCCCGCGCCAACCGGCGTCAAAGACCTGCTCGATCCGGCGAACAAGGGCAAGCTTGTCTTCTCGCCGGCGCCCAACGTCATCGGCATCGCGCTGCAGATCGTCGTCGCCAAGCATCTCGGCCTCGACTACAAGGGCAGCAGCGATCCGATGATCGACACGCTCAAGAAGATCGCGCCCAACGTGCAGACCTGGCAGGCGACGCCGGACAACTACACGATGGTGATCAACGGCGCGGTGACGCACGGCATCGCCTGGAACGCCCGCGCCCAGCTCTATGCCGACAAATCGGACGGCAAGCTCCAATCGATCGTCATGGCGGATGGCGGCGTGCTCGACATGGACACGATCAATCTCGTTGCCGGCGCGCGCAACAAGCCGGCGGCGCTCGCCTTCATCAATTTCGCCCTCGGCGCCGAGCCGCAGGAGCGTCTTGCCCAGATCATGTATTACGGACCGACCAACAAGACCGCCAAGCTGCCGCCCGAGCTGCTGGCGCGCACCTCGTCGGCGCCGGCGACCCTGCAGAAGATGATACCGGTCGACTGGGATTACGTCGCCTCGGTGCAGGATCAGTGGAGCGACCGCTGGCGCCGCGAGGTCGTGCCGGCGCGCTGAAAATTGCCGTTGCAGATCCGCCCTTTTGCTCGTCGTCCCGCGAAAGCGGGGACCCAGTGCGATTGCCGCGTGGCTGCTCTGGGCCCCTGCTTTCGCAGGGGGCGACGAAATTGGGGAATTCTACCTGAATCGGTTTGATCGGCAGGCCCGTGCCGCCCTTGGTTGACCCGCCCTATCTCGCGCTGCGCGGCCTCGCCAAGAGCTATGGCGAGGGGAAGCCGGCGGTCGCCGGGATCGATCTCGATGCCGCGCGCGGCGAGTTCCTGACCCTGCTCGGCCCGTCGGGCTGCGGCAAGACGACGGTGCTGCGCATGATCGCCGGGCTGGTGCCGCCCTCGGCCGGGCGCCTCGCCGTCGACGGCGTCGACATTACCGCGCTGCCGGCGCATCAGCGCAATATGGGGCTGGTATTCCAGAGCTATGCCCTCTTCCCGCATCTCAGCGTCGCGCGCAACGTCGCCTTCGGCCTCGAGATGCGCGGCGCGGGCAAGGCGGCGATCGAGCGGCGCGTCGCCGACAGCCTGGCCCTCGTCCGCCTCGCCGGCCTGCGCCAGCGGATGCCGCGCGAGCTCTCCGGCGGGCAGCAGCAGCGCGTCGCCCTGGCGCGCGCCCTCGTCATCGAGCCTTCGCTGCTGCTGCTCGACGAGCCGCTCTCCAATCTCGATGCCAAGCTGCGCGAGGAGCTGCGCGACGAGATCCGCGACATCCAGCGCCGGCTCGGCATAACCGCAGTCTTCGTCACCCATGACCAGGTCGAGGCGCTCACCCTGTCCGACCGCGTCGCGGTGATGAACGAGGGACGGCTCGAGCAGATCGGCACGCCGACCGAGATCTACGAGGAGCCGGCGAGCGCCTTCGTCGCCGCCTTCATCGGCCGCACCAACCGCATCGAAGCGAGGGTCGCCGCCGGCGACGCCACAAGCTCGCTGCTTGCGACGGGCGCGCTGCGCTTCTCGGCGATAGCCGCCTTGCCGGTCGGGACGGTGGTCACCGCGATGATCCGGCCGCATCGCATCCGCCTCGGCGACGACAGGATGACGCCGGACGAGGCGACGAACCGCATCCGCGCGCGTGTGCGCAAGATCGTCTTCGCCGGCGACGTCGTGCAATGCGAGATTGCCGCCGAGGGCATCACCCTTCTCGTCGAGAGCCCGACCGCGTCGGCGGGGTCCGCTCCGGCGGTCGGCGACGAGGTCACGGCGTCGTGGCGCCCGGCCGACACGCTAGTCTTCGCGACGCCATGACGGGGAGCGCATGAGACGGGGCCTCGTCGCGGCATCGCTGCTGGCGCCGGCCTCGGCGCTGATGGTGCTGACTTTCGTGCTGCCCGGCATCTGGCTGGCGCGGCTGTCGCTCGACCGCGCCGGCGGCGGTGGCGTGCTGATCGAGGATGTCAGCGCCAGCAACTACCTGCGCTTCCTCACCGACGCCTTCTATTACGAGATCCTCTGGCGCTCGCTGTGGATGAGCGTCGCGGTGACCCTCGCCACACTGCTCTGCTCCTATCCGATCGCCCTCTTCCTCTTCCGCACGCAGTCGCGCTGGCGCGGCGCGCTCGCCGTGCTGACCATCTCGCCGCTGCTCGTCAGCTCGGTCGTGCGCACCTTCGGCTGGATGGTGATCCTCGGCGATGGCGGTCTCCTCAACGGGGCGCTGCGCTGGCTCGGCGTGATCGCCGCGCCGCTGCCGCTGATGAACAATATGCTGGGGGTGATGATCGGCCTGACGCAGATCGAGATGCCGACGATGATCCTGGCGCTGATCGCCGGCTTCGCGCGGCTCGATCCGACGCTCGAGGAGGCGGCGCGTACGCTCGGCGCGCCGCCCTGGCGCAGCTTCCTGCGCGTCACCCTGCCGCTCAGCGCGCCGGGCATCATGATCGGCTGCCTCGTCACCTTCGTGCAGGGCATCAGCTCGTTCGTGACGCCGAAGCTGCTCGGCGGCGGCCGCATCTACGTCATGGCGACGACGATCTACGAGGAGACCTTCGAGACGCTCAACTGGCCGCTCGCTGCGGCGATGTCGATCATCCTGGTCGCCGTCTTCGGACTCTGCGTCGCCCTTTACGAGCGCGCCGGGCGGCGCTTTGCGACATGAGCCGGCTCGGCCGCGCCGTCGTCGTGCTGCTCTACGCCTTCCTGCTGGCGCCGCTCGCGGTCGTGCTGCTGACCTCGTTCAGCAATGACGGATTCCTCGCCTTCCCGCCGCGCCACTGGGGCATCGCCGGCTATCGCGCGCTGCTCGACAACGCGCCGTTCCAGGCCGGGCTGCAGCGCAGCCTGGTGCTCGGCGTCACGGTGACGCTCGCCACATTGCTGATCGGCACGGCGAGCGCCTTCGCCATCGCCCGCTACGGCTTCCGCGGCCGTGGCGCCCTGCTCGCAATCTTCACCGCGCCGCTGCTGATGCCGACCATCGTGCTGGCGCTGGCGCTGCTGCTCGTCTTCGCGCGGATCGGCCTGCTCGCCACCTTCCCCGGGCTGGCGCTCGGCCATTGCCTTGTCGCCTTGCCCTATGTCATCCGCATCGTTCTGACGGCGCTGCGCGGCATCCCGATGGCGCTCGAGGATGCCGCGGCGACGCTCGGCGCCAGACCATTCCAGGTCTTCCGCCGCGTCACCCTGCCGCTGATGCGGCCCGGCCTCATCGCCGCCGCCGCCCTCGCCTTCCTCGCCTCGTTCGACGAGGTGGTGATCTCGCTCTTCCTGGTCGGCCCGCGCGTCACCACCCTGCCGATCGAGGTCTTTCACTATGTCGAGTATCGCGCCGACCCGCAGGTCTCGGCGCTGTCGGTGGTGCTGATCGGCTTCACCGTCGCGCTCATCGTGGTGATCGAGCGCAGCCTCGGCGTCATGCGCGCGCTTGGCCGCTGAAGGCGCCGCCGCGTCTCAGCCGAGGCGGCGCAGCAGCGCGTGCACGGCCTCGCGCTCCGCAGCGTCGAGCGGCGCCAGGGTCACCTCGCTGACCTTCACGCCGTTGGGGATCATCGCGACGACCAGCTTTTCGCCTTCCGCGCTGAGGCGCAACGTCGTGCGGCGGCGGTCCGCCGGATCGCCAGAGCGCTCGATCAGCTGGCGCTCCTCGAGACGCTTGATGACGCCCTGGATGGTCGCCGGATCCATCGCGGTGAGGCGGCCGAGCCGGTTCTGCGAGATCTCGCCGAGATCGTGCAGCTTGACCAGGGCGGCGTATTGCGTCGGCGTGACCGAGAATTTCTCGCCGAGCTCGGCGAGGAAGATCGCCGTCGCACGCTGATGCGCGCGGCGCAGCAGATGGCCGATCTGATCCTCGACGACGTAATCGCTGGAAGCGGGATCAGCGCCGGCGGCGTGCGACGTCACGCCGGTCCCCGGCCCGACACGGGATCCTTCAGCTCGACCTCGATGAAGACGAACTCGAAGGGGTTGGCATTGACGACGTCGTGCTCGACGCCCTCCTGACGGGCGTAGGAGCGGCCGGCGACCAGCGCCGCCTCGCTCACCCCCTCCTTGCTCTCGATGCGCAGTGTGCCGGTGGTCAGCGGCACGACGCAGTAGTCATGGGCATGGCGGTGGAAGCCGGTCGCGGCGCCGGGCGCGAAGCGCCATTCGGTGACGCGCATGCGCTCATTGTCGATCTGCACCGTGCCGACCGCCTGATGACGGGTGCTCATCTTTCGCGATCTCCCTCAGCTCGCCGCGTTGGCGCGCTCGAGCATAGCGTTGAGCAGCACTGTGCAGCCCATGGTGAGATCCTCGGGCTTGGCGTCCTCGATCTCGTTGTGGCTGATGCCGTCGGCGCAGGGCACGAAGACCATCGCGGTGGGCGCGACGCGCGCCATGTAGACTGCGTCGTGGCCGGCGCCCGAGATGATGTCCATCGCCGGGAAGCCCTGCTCGGCGGCCGCGCGCCGGACCGCCTCGACGCAATCCTTGTCGAAGGCCGTCGGCGGGAAGTACCAGAACTCCTTGACCTCGACCTCGACCTGCGCCGAGCGGGCGGCGTCGCGGCACGCCTCGCGCAGCTCGCGATCCATCTCAGTCAGCGTCGCGTCGTCGGGGTGGCGGAAATCGACGGTGAAGAAGACGCGGCCGGGGATGGTATTGCGCGAGTTGGGGCTCGACTGGATGAAGCCGACCGTGGCGCAGGCATAAGGCGGATGCGCGTGGCCGATGCGGTTGACCGCGTCGATCATGCGCGCGGCGCCGACCAGCGCATCCTTGCGCCGCTTCATCGGCGTCGGCCCGGCATGCGCCTCCTGCCCGGTGACGGTGATCTCGTACCAGCGCTGGCCCTGGGCGCCCTGGACGATGCCGATCGGCTTCTCCGCCGCCTCGAGGATCGGCCCCTGCTCGATATGCGCCTCGAAATAGGCGGCGACCTTCTGGCCGCCGCAAGTCTCGGGTCCGGCGAAGCCGATGCGTTGCAGCTCGGCGCCCATGGTCACGCCGGTGACGTTGTCGGGCGTAGCGAGCCCCTGCTCGAGCGAGAAGACGCCGGCATAGACGCCCGACCCGATCATCGCCGGAGAGAAGCGCGAGCCCTCCTCGTTGGTCCATACGACGAGCTCGACCGGCGCCTCGGTCTCGTAGCCGATATCGTTCAGTGTGCGCACCACCTCCAGCCCGGCGAGCACGCCATAGACACCGTCGAACTTGCCGCCGGTCGGCTGGGTGTCGAGGTGGCTGCCGGTCATCACCGGCGGCGCGTTCTTATTGCGGCCGGGCCGGCGCGCGAAGATATTTCCCATGGCGTCGACGCGCACGGTGCAGCCGGCCTCGCGACACCACGAGATGAAGAGCTCGCGCCCCTCTTTGTCGAGATCGGTGAGGGCGAGACGGCAGACGCCGCCTTTCGCCGTCGCGCCGATCTTCGCCATTTCCACCAGCGACTGCCACAGCCTGTCGCCATTGACCTGGATGTTCCGCATGTCGTGCCGCCTGTCGAAGAGATTTGTGCCAGTTTAATCGCCACCCATGCTTCCGCCTACCCGTTTGTAGACGTACTATCGTCTCACTTATTTGTAGGGGCGGGGCTCTGCCCCGCCCGCCGCGCCGACGCTAGGATGGAGCCGATCGTGGATGTACGGCGCAGCCTGCGCCTCCCAGGCTACGATTATGGGCGGCCCGGATCGTATTTCGTCACGATCTGCAACGCCGATCGAAAATGCAGTCTAGGCAAGATAGTCGATGAAGAAATGTCTTTGTCCGCCACTGGCGAAATCGCGCGCGATCTCTGGCAATCGTTGCCTGAGCGGCATGAGGCGTTGTCGCTCGACGAATTCGTCGTCATGCCAAACCACATCCACGGCATCATCGAATTGACGGAGCATTGCCAGAAGGTACCCTCCGTCGTCGGCGCCTATAAGAGCCTGTCGACCAAGGCCATCAACGTCGCCAACGCGACGCCGGGTGGCCAATTTTGGCAGCGCAGCTATCATGAGCACGTGATCCGTGACGAGCGAGCACGTGACCGCATTCGGGAGTATATCCGGAACAACCCGCTGAAATGGCATCTCGACCGCGAAAATCCGGTGATTAGTGCTGCCGTGAGACGGGCGGGCAGAGCCCCGCCCCTACAATTAGATAGGCTAATCACACCATGCTCGAGCGCGAACTCTCCACCGCCATCATGAGTGCCGTCGATGCCGGGTTCGACGAGCAGGTCGCGCTGACGGCGGAGCTGGTCAAGTTTCCCTCGGTGCGCGGGGCCGAGCATACGGCGCAGGATTTCGTCGCGGCTTCGCTGCGCGAGCGCGGCCTCGCCGTCGATCGCTGGCAGATCGACATCGAGGCGATCCGCCACATGCCGGGCTTCTCGCCGGTCCATGTCGGCTACGACAACGCCTTCAACGTCGTCGGCAGCCATCGTCCGGCCAATGCGAGGGGCCGCTCGCTGATCCTCAACGGCCATATCGACGTCGTGCCGGTCGGCCCGCTCGACATGTGGACGACGCCGCCTTTCGCGCCGCGCATCGAGGGCGGCTGGCTATATGGCCGCGGCGGCGGCGACATGAAGGCGGGGCTCGCCGCCTGCCTCGCCAGTCTCGACGCGCTGGCCCGGCTCGGCTGGCGTCCGGCCGCCGATCTCCACGTCCAGTCGGTCGTCGAGGAGGAATGCACCGGCAATGGCGCCCTCGCCTGCCTCGAGCGCGGCTATCGCGCCGAGGCGGCGCTGATCCCCGAGCCGATGTGGAACCAGTTGATCCGCGCCCAGGTCGGGGTGCTATGGTTCCAGGTCCATGTACGCGGCGTTCCCGTCCATGTCCGCGAGGCGCGCGCCGGCGCCAACGCGATCGAGGCCGCCTTCCCGATCATGCAGGCGCTGCACGCGCTCGAGGAGGACTGGAACACGCGGCGCGCCGATTATCCGCCCTACGGGACGGTCGAGCACCCGATCAATCTCAATATCGGCAAGATCGCCGGCGGCGACTGGGCGTCGAGCGTGCCGGCCTGGTGCGTCTTCGATGTGCGCGTCGCCATCTATCCCGGCCAGGACATCGCGACGGCGAAGAGCGAGATCGAGGCAGTGCTTCGCGATGCCGCGCGGGCCAACCGCTTTCTCGCCAACAACCCGCCCGAGATCGTCTATCACGGCTTCGAGGCGGAGGGTTACGTGCTGAAGGACGGCGAGGACGCCGTCGCCCTGCTCGGCCGCGCCCACCGGCACGTCTTCGGCGAGACGCTCGTCGAGATCGCCACCACAGGCACGACCGATGCGCGCTTCTTCGGCCTCTACGCCGGCATCCCCGCTTTGGTCTACGGGCCGAACGCCGATTCGATCCACGGCTTCGACGAGCGCGTCGAGCTCGAATCGGTGCGCCGCTGCACTCAGGCGATGGCACTCTTCATCGCCGAATGGTGCGGGCTGGAAAAGGTCTAGCGCGATGCAGATCGTCTATTCGCCTGATCACGAGAAGCACCAGCCCAAGACCTTCATCCGGCGCGGCGCGGTGGTCGCCAATCCCGAGGTGGCGGCGCGCGCGACGACGCTGCTCGCAGCAGTGCGCGAGGCCGGCCACACGATCGTCGCCCCCGACGATTACGGACCCGGCCCACGCGAGGTCGTGCACGGCAAGGCCTATCTCGATTTCCTCGCCACCATACATGCCGGCTGGCAGACCCTGGCGGGCGCGGCGGAAGAGGTCGTGCCGAACATCCATCCCGGCCGCCATATGAGCCGCCGCCCGGTCGGGCTCGCCGGCCTCGTCGGCTACCACACCGCCGACACGGCCTGCCCGATCGGCGCCGGCACCTGGGAGGCCGCAATCGCCAGCGCCAATGTCGCGGTGCATGCGGCGTCGCTGGTGCTCGGCGGCGAGCGTGCCGCTTACGGGCTCTGCCGGCCACCCGGCCATCACGCCTATGCCGATCAGGCCGGCGGCTTCTGCTATCTCAACAATGCCGCGATCGCCGCGCAGCATCTGCGCTTTACGCTCGGCCGCGTCGCCATACTCGATGTCGACGTCCATCACGGCAACGGCACGCAAGGCATCTTCTACGAGCGCCCGGACGTGCTCTTCGTCTCGCTGCATGCCGATCCTAGCGACTACTACCCGTTCTTCGCCGGCTATGCCGACGAGCGCGGGGCCGGCGCTGGGCTGGGCGCCAATCTCAACCTGCCGCTGGCGCCCGGCAGCGGCGATCGCGAGATGCTGGCGGCGCTCGACACGGCGCTCGCCGCGATCACCGAATTCGCGCCGGACGCGCTGGTCGTCTCGCTCGGCTTCGACGCATCGGAGCACGACCCGCTCGGCGTGCTCAAGGTGACGACATCAGGCTTCGCCGCCATGGCGCGCCGCATCGAAGCCGCCGCGCTGCCGACCGTGCTGATCCAGGAGGGCGGCTATATGAGCGCGGCGCTCGGCCGCAATCTCGCGGAGTTCCTCGCCGCCTTCCCAGCGCGCTGATCATGGCGCAAGCAGCGCTGCCCGCGTCAGGCGCCGCGCTCGAGCCGGCGGCCGCCAAGCACGCCACGGACCCGCGCTCGGTCGGCCATGGCATCCTGCTGATGCTGCTGACCATGGTCTTCTTCGTCGCCGCCGACGCGATCGCGAAATACCTGACGCGCTTCTATCCGGTGATCGAGGTCACCTGGGGGCGTTTCGTCTTTCACCTGGCGCTGCTGCTGCCGTTCTTCGTGGCGCGGCGCAACCTCACCGTCTTTCGCACCAACCGGCTGCGCCTACAGCTCGCCCGCTCGCTGCTGCAGATCGGCTCGACCGTGCTCTATTTCTCCGCCATCGCCCTGCTGCCGTTGGCGACGGCGACGGTGATCGCCTTCGCCCAGCCGCTGCTCCTCACCGTCTTCTCGGTGCCGCTGCTCGGCGAGAAGGTCGGGCTGCGGCGCTGGTCCGCGGTGCTCATCGGCTTCGTCGGCGTGCTCATCATCGTGCGGCCGGGCGGCGGCGCCGCGCTGGGGGTGAGCCATTGGGCGATGCTGCTGCCGCTCGCCACCGCCGCCGTCTCGGCCTTCTATCAGATCGCCACCCGCCTCGTGGCATCGCATGATCGCGTCGAGACCAGCCTCTTTTTCACCGCGGTCTCGGGCGCCGTCGTCGCCTCGGCCGCAGTGCCCTTCATCTGGCAGACGCCCGACCTCGCCGGCTGGAGCCTGATGCTGGCGACCGGCGCGCTCGCCGGGGCGGGGCATTATTGCATCATCAACGCG
>DATAQP010000379.1:0-2671 GCA_036264595.1 Allostellaceae bacterium | reverse complement strand
TTCCGCCGAGCGCATCAAGGCGCTCATGTTCACCTTCGAGGATCTCGCCAAGCTCGACTCCACGGCGGTGCAGGCGATCCTGCGCAACGCCGACAAGGTCAAGGTGCCGATCGCTCTCAAGGGCGCCTCCGAAGCGCTGCGTGACCTCTTCTTCTCCAACATGTCCGAGCGCTCCGGCAAGCTCCTCAAGGAGGAGATGCAGGCGATGGGTCCGGTGCGGCTACGCGACGTCGAGGAGGCGCAGGGCTATCTCGTTTCCCTCACCAAGGACCTTGCGGCGAGCGGCGACATCGTCATCGCCGACAGCAAGGGCGATGATGAGCTGGTCTATTAGACGCCATGGCGCTCGCGGAAAAATTCCTCTTCGACATCTGCTTCGACGCGCCGGACGGCGACGTCCGGCAGCGCGGCCCGGTGACGCCGGCCGAGGTGCCGATTACGCGTGCCGATCTCAATGCGGCGGTCTCCCAGGCGCGCGCCGAGGGCCACGCCGCCGGGCTGGCGGAAGCGACGGCACAGCGCGAGCAACGGATCAGCGAGACCCTGCCCATCATCGCGCAGCTTCTCGCCGCGATGTTCGCGGCCAAGGACGAGGCGCGCCGCGAGAGCGAGCGCACCACCATCGAGCTGACGCGCACCATCGCCGGCAAGCTCTTCCCCGCGCTCGTCCGCCAGGGCGCGCTGACCGAGATCGAGACCGTCGTCGCCCAATGCGTGCGCGAGGCCGTTGCCGAGCCGCGCCTGGTGCTGCGCGTCCCCGACACGATCTTCGAGGCGGCGCAGCAGCGCATGGCGCCGCTGGCGACCAGCCTCGGCTTTCCCGGCAAGCTCATTATTCTCGTCGACGACGAGCTCGGCCAATCCGACTGCCGCGTCGAGTGGGCGGATGGCGGCGCCGAACGCGATACCGCGCGCTCGTGGCGCGAGATCGAAGCCGCGCTCGACCGCGCCACGAGCGCGCTCGGCAGCACCGACGAAACTGCAACGCACACCGCTAGCACCGCGACTGAGGAGATCATCACATGACGGACCGGGAGAACCTCCAGCTCAACGAACTCGAGGCTGAGCGTGGTGGCGGCGAAGCCAAGGGAACGATGAACGCCAAGGATCTCGAGGCGGTCTACGACGTTCCGGTACAGATATCCGCCGTCCTCGGACGCGCCACCATGCAGGTCAGCCAGCTTCTCAAGCTTGGCCGCGGCGCCGTCGTCGAGCTCGACCGCAAGGTCGGCGAGGCGATCGACATCTACGTCAACAACCGCCTGGTGGCACGCGGCGAGGTCGTCGTCGTCGACGAGCGCCTCGGCGTGACGATGACGGAAATCGTCAAGGCCGATCGGTCCTAGCGCCGGTCGCCCGCGACACGCAAGCAAGCCCAACATTCGGAACGGTCAAGATGCGCCTCCTCCTCCTCGGATCTCTCGAAGGCTATATCAGCCTCGCCGGCAAGATCGCGCTCGCGCGCGGCGCCAAAGTGACGCATGTCGACGACATCGAGAGAGCGCTCGTCGCGCTGCGCTCCGGCAATGGCGCCGACCTCATCATGATGGATGTCAAGCTCGATATCCGCCGGATGGTCGACAGCCTCAAGCAGGAGCGCATCAGCGTTCCGATCGTCGCCTGCGGCATCGGCACCGATGCCGAGGCGGCGGTGCGCG
The DNA here is from genome assembly GCA_036264595.1 of Allostellaceae bacterium. Taxonomy (GTDB): domain Bacteria; phylum Pseudomonadota; class Alphaproteobacteria; order ATCC43930; family CGMCC-115725; genus URHD0088. Next base: position 1,013 of record DATAQP010000379.1, on the reverse strand, counting down.
CCATCAAGTCGGGAGCCAAGGAATATATTCCGCTGCCGCCCGACGCGGCGCTCATCGCCGCGGTGCTCGAGGCGGTCGCCGAGGAGAGCAGCGCCGTCGTCTGGCGCGACCCGGCGATGGAGAAGATCCTACGCCTCGCCGAGCAGGTCGCGCCCGCCGATGCCAGCATCCTGCTGACCGGCGAGAGCGGTACCGGCAAGGAGGTCGTCGCCCGCTTCATCCATCGCAAGAGCCGGCGGTCGAGCCACGTCTTCATCACCGTCAACTGTGCGGCGATCCCGGAAAACCTTCTCGAATCCGAGCTCTTCGGCCATGAGAAGGGCGCCTTCACCGGCGCCGTGGCGCGGCGCATCGGCAAGTTCGAGGAGGCGACCGGCGGCACGCTGCTGCTCGACGAGATCAGCGAGATGCACCCGCGGCTGCAGGCCAAGCTGCTGCGCGCCATCCAGGAGCGCGAGATCGACCGCGTCGGCGGCACCCATCCGATCAAGATCGACATCCGCCTGATCGCGACGTCGAACCGCGACCTCGAGGCCGAGGTGCGCAAGGGCGGCTTCCGCGAGGATCTCTATTTCCGCCTCAACGTCGTCAATCTGTGCATCCCGCCGCTGCGCGAGCGGCCGCGCGACATCGAGCCGCTCGCCGAGCATTTCGCCAAGAAATACGCCGCCGCCAACGGCGTCGAATATTCCGGCATGTCCGCCACGCTGCGCGAGATGCTGCGCCGCCACGCCTGGCGCGGCAACGTGCGCGAGCTGGAGAACACCATGCACCGCGCCATCCTGCTTTCAAGCGGCGGCGAGATCGGTCCCGACGCCGTCATGCTGTCGGCGAGCCGGCCCGGCGATGCCGGCCACGACGGCGCGCAGGCGCGCGGCGCCCTGGTCGGCCGTACCGTCGCCGATGTCGAGCGCGACCTCATCATCGAGACGCTGCAGCACTGCCTCGGCAACCGCACCCATGCCGCGACCACCGCCACGATCATCGACCGCATCAGCACGACGCTGCGGCGC
>DATAQP010000292.1:0-7434 GCA_036264595.1 Allostellaceae bacterium | reverse complement strand
TGCCACACCGATTTCAGCGCGTTGATCGCCGCCTCGACGACGGCGCGGCGCGGCTTGCCGTCGATCGCGGCGACGAAGCCGACGCCGCAGGCATCATGCTCCTCGGCGGGGTCGTAGAGCCCGTCCGCCGCGAGATGCGCGGCATTGGCGCGGAATTCCTCGACGAACTTCATGGCGCGCTCCTCGCGGGGCTTGGACATCCATCGTGCGTCCCCTCACCGTGAGGAGCCGCCGCGTGGCGGCGTCTCGAACGGCGAGACGCGCCGTTCCGGCGCTCCTCAGGATGAGGAGCAACGGTTTTGCCAGCACGAATGCCCCTCATCCTGAGGAGCGTCCGCAGGACGCGTCTCGAAGGACGCGCCATGCCGATGCATGGGGCGGTCGCCCTCACTCCGCCGCCTCGGCCACAGTCGCCTTCGCCTTGAGATAGAGGTGCATCTGCTCGGCGGCGTCGCGGCCGTCGCGCACGCCCCAGACGACGAGCGAGGCGCCGCGCACGATGTCCCCCGCGGCAAACACGCCATCGAGCGCAGTCATCATCGTGCGGTGGTCGATCTTGATCGTGCCCCAGCGTGTCACCGCCAGCTCGGGGGCGCCGAACAGCACCGGCAGATCGTCGGGATCGAAGCCGAGCGCCTTGATGGCGAGATCGGTCTCGAGATTGAAATGGCTGTCCTCGATCGGCTGCGGCACCTGGCGGCCGCTCGAATCGGCGATGCCGAGATGCATGCGATGGGCGCGGACATGTGTGACCGCCTCGCTGCCGAGGAAGGCCTCGGGAGCGGCAAGCCAGACGAACTCGACGCCCTCCTCCTCTGCGTGGCGCACCTCGCGCTGCGAGCCCGTCATGTTGGCGCGGTCGCGGCGATAGAGGCAGCGTACCGATTTGGCGCCCTGGCGCACCGCGGTGCGCACGCAATCCATCGCCGTGTCGCCGCCACCGATGACGACGACGTTCTTGCCTGATGCGTCGAGATCGCCGCTGTCGAACTCCGGCACCGCGTCGCCGAGCCCCTTGCGGTTCGAGGCGACCAAATAGTCGAGTGCCGGCACGATGTTCTTGAGCCCGACGCCCGGGCAGGCGATCTCACGCGCCTTGTAGACGCCTGACGCGATCAACAGGGCGTCATGCCGGGCGCCCAGCTTCTCGATTGTGGCGTCGCTGCCGACGGTGAAGTTGAGGTGGAATTGGATGCCGCCGGCCACCAGCAGCTCGTGGCGGCGGGCGACGACATGCTTCTCGAGCTTGAAGTTGGGGATGCCGTAGACGAGGAGGCCGCCGACCCGGTCGTAGCGGTCATAGACATGGACTTCATAGCCTTTGCGGCGAAGCTGCTCGGCGGCGGCGAGGCCGGCCGGCCCGGCGCCGATGATGCCGGCCGACTGGCCGAGCTCGCGGCGCGGCAGCGGCGGCTTGACCCAGCCCTCGGCGAAGGCGTTCTCGGTGATGAACTTCTCGACCGAGCCGATAGTCACCGATTCGAAGCCCTTGTCGATGACGCAATTGCCCTCGCAGAGCCGGTCCTGGGGGCAGATGCGGCCGCAGATCTCGGGCATGTTGTTGGTTGCGGCGGCGAGATCGTAGGCCTCCTCCAGCCGCCCCTCGGCGGTCAGCTTCAGCCAATCCGGGATGTTGTTGTTGAGCGGGCAATGGACCTGGCAGAAGGGAATGCCGCATTGCGAGCAGCGTCCGGCCTGGGCCTCGGCGGCGCGGCGCTCGAACTCGCCGTAAATCTCGGCGAAGTCGTGCCGGCGCTCGGCGGCCAGACGCTTGTCCGGCATCGCCTTGTCGACGGTCACGAATTGCAACAGCTTCTGCGCCATATCCTCTCGCACACAGACGCGACCGGCAGCATAGCTGCGTCCGGCCGCCTTCTCGTACTTAATACGACAGTTTTTACCGCTGCGCGAGCAAAATTACGCCGAAGAGGCAACTATACTTACCTATGTGAGAGTTATTTTGCCTTTGCCTACGGATTGAGCGCCATTATTCCGCGGCGACGGTACGATAATAGGCCCGAAACGAGACCATCTGATTAAACGTCGCTTCGCCGGACAGGAAAATCCTTCAGTCGGCGGAAAGCCTCAGATTGCCATGCGCTGGCCGTTGAACCAGCCGCCGCGGCGATAGCGGTCGAGATAGGCTGGAACGATCGCCTCGACGGTCTCCGGCGTGATGCCAAGATCCGCGAAGGTAAGGGCGCCGGCTGCGACGACGTTGTCGCGCTCGAGCGAGCGCACCTGGTCGGCGGTCAGCGGCGGATTGGGCAGAAGCTGCAGAACGGCGCCCTGGCAGCGCGCCACCGCCCAGGGTACCGGCACGAGCAGCCGCTTGCGCCTGGTCTCGGCGAGGATGAATTCCATCAACGCCTTGAAAGTATAGATGTGCGGCCCGCCGAGCTCGTAGGTCCGGCCCGAAGTGGCGGGGTCGTCGAGCGCGGCCATCGCCGCATCGGCGACGTCGCCGACATAGACCGGCTGGAAGCACGTCTTGCCGCCGCCGATCAGCGGCAAAGCGGGCAGGAACTGGGCAAGCGTGGCGAAACGATTGAAGAAATCGTCCTCCGGCCCGAACACGACCGAGGGGCGCAGGATGGTTGCGCTGGGAAAGTTCGCGCGCAGCGCCTGCTCGCCCGCCGCCGGGCTGCGCGCATAGGCGGAGGGCGCGGCGGGCTCGGCGCCGAGCGCCGAGACATGCACCAGGCGCTTGACCCCGGCCGCCGCGGCGAGGGCGCCGAGCCGCCCCGCGCCGCGATGGTGGATGGCGTCGAAACGCTGGCTGCCGCTCTCGTGCAGGATGCCGACCAGATTGACCACGGCATCGGCGCCGGCGATCGCCGCCGCCAGCCGCGCTTCGTCGAGCAGATTGGCGCCCAGCCGGGCGATCTGGCCGACATCGCCCATCGGCTGGAGAAATTTCGCGCCCTCGACGTCGCGCACGACCGCGGCAATGACGCTGCCGCGCGCCGCCAGGCGCTTCACGACGTAACGTCCGATGAACCCGGAGGCGCCGATGACGGCGACGCGACGATACCTCATGTCTGCTGATCTCTTCCTGTCGTGTAACCGGTTCGGAGAACCGGTCGGTGGAACTGGCCCCTTGGCCCGGCCGCGCGCCGTCGGGGCAGGCTGCGCGCAGGACGGGTGAAAGCCGGTTGACTTTACCCGGTGTGGGCACTAATCACAAAGCCCTCAAAGCCCTGCCTGCCCAGGTGGCGGAATTGGTAGACGCGCAGGTTTCAGGTACCTGTGGGCGAAAGCTCGTGGAAGTTCGAGTCTTCTCCTGGGCACCATCGAGGGGGCCATCGAGCCAGCATCCGTGAGCATCCATCTGCACCGCGGCGATTTACCGCCCGACATCACCTTCACCGGGGTCGTCGCCATCGACACCGAAACGATGGGGTTGCACCCGCATCGCGACCGGGTCTGCCTGGTGCAGCTCTCGGCCGGCGACGGCGTCTGCCATCTCGTGCAGCTGGCTGCAGGCGAGTACGCGGCGCCGCGGCTGCGCACCATGCTGGCCGATCCGGCTCTGCTCAAGCTCTTCCATTTCGGCCGTTTCGATATCGCCGTGCTGCACCATTATCTCGGCGTGCTGGCCGGGCCGGTCTATTGCACCAAGATCGCCTCCAAGCTGGTGCGCACCTTCACCGATCGCCACGGGCTCAAGGATTTGTGCCGCGATCTGCTCGGAATCGACCTTTCGAAGCAGCAGCAATCCTCCGATTGGGGCGCCGCCGAGCTGACCGACGAGCAGCTGCGCTATGCCGCCTCGGACGTGCTCCATCTCCATGCCCTGCGCGACAGGCTCGACGTCATGCTGGCGCGCGAAGGACGCAGCGCCATCGCTGCGGCCTGTTTCAATTTCCTGCCGACGCGCGCGCTGCTCGACCTCGCTGGCTGGCCGGAAGAGGATATTTTTGCGCATTGACCGCGCGCGGACGCTGGGCCGCGTCCGCGCGCGGTCGGTTGACATCGCCGGCATCTTGCGCATATTCCGCCCCGGGGATTCTCCTCGCCGCGCGCCTCGGCGCCATTCCGGCTCGGCGGTGTCGATAGGGCACGGTCGGCATCTCGGTTTTTTGTAACGATTTCCGGCGGTTCATGCCAAAGGACGCAACAATACCAGCCGTGGGGGTGAGCGAGAGCGAGAGCATCGCCGTGGCCCGCCGCGTCCTCGGCATGGAGATTGACGGGTTGCGCGCGCTGATCGACGGTCTCGACGGGCAGTTCGCCGCCGCCGTCGAGCTGATTGCCGCGGTCCGGGGCCGCGTCATCGTCACCGGCATGGGCAAGAGCGGCCACGTCGCCCGCAAGATCGCGGCGACCTGCGCCTCGACCGGCACACCGGCCCAGTTCGTCCATCCTGGCGAGGCGAGCCACGGCGATCTCGGCATGATCACCGCCGCCGACGCCGTGCTGGCGCTCTCCAACTCGGGCGACACGGCGGAGCTCTCCGACATCGTCGGCTATACGCGGCGCTTCCGCATTCCGCTGATCGCGATGACGCGCCGCGCCGCCAGCGCCCTCGCCGAGGCGGCCGACATCACCCTCGTCGTCCCCGACTCGGCCGAGGCCTGCCCGATGGGGCTGGCGCCGACCACCTCGACGACGATGATGCTGGCGCTCGGCGACGCGCTCGCGGTCGCCCTGCTCGAGCGCAAGGGCTTCTCGGCGCGCGATTTCCACTCGCTGCATCCCGGCGGCACGCTCGGCCGCAAGCTGCTCCACGTCGCCGACATCATGCATGACGGCGAGGCGATGCCGCTCGTCGCCCACGGCACCGCGATGGCCGAGGCGATCCTCACCATGTCGGCGAAATCCTTCGGCTGCGTCGGCGTCGTCGATGCCGAAGGCGGGCTCGTCGGCATCATCACCGACGGCGATCTGCGCCGCCACATGAGTGCCGAGCTCCTGACCTCGACGGTCGATGCGGTGATGAGCCGCAAGCCGCGGACGATCCGCTCGCGCGCCCTGGTCGGCGAGGCGCTCAATCTGATGAACGCGCAGACGCCGCGCATCACCTGCCTCTTCGTCGTCGATGACGGCACGCGGCCGCTCGGCATTCTCAACGTCCATGACTGCTTGCGCGCGGGGGCCGCCTGATGCGCGACAGTGCGCTGCAATCGCTCAACCTCTCGCGCGACGCCGCGGCGACTGCCGGCACCGCGGCATCGCGCCGCCTGTCGCGCCCGAGCACCGGCTACAGCCGCTTCGTCAGCTGGATGAAGCTCGTGCTGCCCGCCGTCGCCATCAGCCTGCTGCTCCTCGTCGTCGCCTGGCCGCGCATCCAGTCCGGCCTCGACCGTCTGAAGCTGACATTCGGCCGCCTCGATCTCAGCGAGGCGCGCGACCTGCGCATGGTCAACGCGCGCTTCAGTGGCCTCGACAAGCGCCACCGCCCCTTCGTGCTGACCGCCGATGTCGCGCGCCAGATGCCGGATCGCAACGATCTCATGGCGCTCGAGGGGCCCGAGGGCGACATCACGCTGCAGAGCGGCGCCTGGCTCGCCGTCACCTCCTTTACCGGCGTCTACCTGACCCAGGCTCAGCTCCTCGATCTCTTCGGCGACGTCAAGCTGTTCCACGATCGCGGCTACGAGCTGACCACCGATACCGCGCATGTCGATATGGCGGCCGGCACCGCCGAGGGGCATGATCCGGTACAGGGTCAGGGCGTCTTCGGCGACATCACCTCGGAAGGCTTCCACCTGCTCGATCACGGCCAGACCATCATCTTTACCGGTAAGGCCAAGCTGCACGTCGTCCCGCGGTCATCCGAGAGTCCGCAGTGACCATCGGCCCTCTGGCCCGGATCTTCCTCGTATCGTGCGTGGCGGGATTGGGACTTCTCGCTGCCGCGTCCTATGCGCCGCTCGCCGCCCAGACGCAGAAGCAGGCACCGAGCCAGAAGCCGGCGCCGTCCCCTAAAGCCCCGAAGCAGGCGCCCAGCGAGAACCAGAGCCAGGGCGAGAACCAGAGCCCGACTCCGGCCCAGTCACCGGGCCTGGGCCTGACCGGCTCCAACGACCATCGTCCCCTCGATGTCGAGGCCGAGCAGGGCATCGAGTGGCAGCAGGACAAGCAGGTCTATATCGCGCGCGGCAATGCGCGGGCAACGCGCGGCAACGCGACGCTCTACGGCGATACGCTGATCGCTCATTACCGTCCGGTGCCGCCCGATCGCAACAAGCCGCCCGATCCCAACTCGCTCACCGGCTCGACCGAGATCTATCGCATCGAGGCCGACGGTAATGTCCGCGTGAAGACCGAGACGCAGACCGTGTTCGGCGATCACGGCGTCTACGATCTCGATACCGCGACCGCCGTCGTCACCGGCAAGCATCTGCGCCTGATCACGCCGCGCGACGTGGTGACGGCGCGCGACAGTCTCGAATGGTACGACATCAAGCAGATCGCGGTCGCCCGCGGCGACGCGCTCTCGGTGCGCGATGACACCAAGCGCCTCGCCGGCGACGTGCTGACGGCGCAGGTCGTCAAGCCGCCGGACGGCCCCTCGCGGATCAGCCGCATCGACGCCCAGGGCCATGTCGTGGTCACCACGATAAACGAGATCGCGCGCGGCGCGACCGGCGTCTATAATGTCGATAGTGGGATAGCCACTCTCGCTGGCGGGGTTACCATCACGCGTGGCGACAACGAGATGCGGGGCCAGTACGGCGTGGTCGATCTCAACACGAATGTTAGTCGCCTGCTGAGCTCGCCGCCGGGGGATCTGACGCGGCGTGCCCCGGTGCAGGGGCTGGTCGTTCCGCGCGGCTCGGGCAAGCCGCCGCCATCGCCCGCGCCGCCCCAATGAACGGAATGGCGCGGTGAACGAGATCGAGCAAGCGGGCGCGCCGCCGGGCGGCGAGGGCGATCGCCCCGGCAATGATCGTCCCGGGGGCGATCGCCCGGGCACCGCTATCGCTCGCCTGGTCGCCGACAATACCGGGCTCATCGCCACCAGCCTCGGCAAGAGCTTCAAGAAGCGTCCGGTGCTGCGCGACGTCAACGTCTCGGTGCAGCGCGGCGAGGCGGTTGGGCTGCTCGGCCCCAACGGCGCCGGCAAGACGACCTGCTTCTACATCATCACCGGGCTGCTCGCCCCCGATGTCGGCACGATCAGCCTCGACGGCAACGACATCACCGAGCTGCCGATGTATCGCCGCGCCCGTCTCGGCATCGGCTATCTGCCGCAGGAAGCATCGATCTTCCGCGGCCTCTCGGTCGAGCACAATATCCGCGCCATCCTCGAGGTCGTCGAGCCGGTGCACGAGGTGCGCGAGGCGGCGCTCGACGCGCTGCTCGCCGAATTCTCGATCACCCATCTGCGCCGCGCCCCGGCGATGGCGCTGTCGGGCGGCGAGCGGCGGCGCGTCGAGATCGCCCGCGCCCTGGCGACGCAGCCGCATTTCGTTCTGCTCGACGAGC
>DATAQP010000245.1:0-12936 GCA_036264595.1 Allostellaceae bacterium | reverse complement strand
CTGACTAACGTCTATCGCGCGAATAGCGGCGCGGGGTCGGGCGTCACGCGCGCCAGCTTCTCCCGGTCAAGGGCGACGCCGAGGCCGGGGGTGGTGGGTATCGTCAGGAACCCCTCGGCGTCGAGCACGAAGGGCGTTTCGGTGATGCCGTCGACATAGGCGCTGCCGCCGATGAACTCGACGAGATCGACATCGGGGAGCGCCGCAGCGAGCTGCAGGTCGGCGGCGACGCCGAGCGCCGTGTTCCAGCCATGCCCGACATATTTGACGCAGAAATCATTCGCCAGCCAGGCTATGCGGCGCTGCTCGCTGATGCCGCCGACCTTGGTGACGTCGGGCTGCACGATGTCGAAGGCGCCGCGGACGAGCCAGGGCAGGAACGACTGGCGCCTCGTCAGCACCTCGCCGCCGGCGATCGGGACCGGGCTGACGCGGCGCAGATGGCAGAAATCGTCGATCGCATCGGGTTTGAGCGGCTCCTCGAACCAGCCGATATCGTAATCCTTGAGCATCTCCGCCGTGCGGATCGCCCATTTGAGGCCGTGCGGCCAGTAGGCGTCGCTGGCGCCGGCATCGACGAAGAGCTTGGCGCCCTCACCGGCGGCCTCGCGGGCCGCGCGCACGATGGCCTCGTCGAGCCTGGCGTCGCGGGCACGGCCGAACGGGCCCCAGCCGATCTTGAAGGCGGCGAAGCCGCGCGCGCGGTACTCGGCGACCACCTCACGCATGCGCTCCGGCATCTCCATGAGCAGCGAGCAATAGGGCTGGACGCGGTCGCGATAGGTGCCGCCGAGCAGCCGGCCGACCGGCTGGCCGGTCGCCTTGCCAAGAATGTCCCAGAGGGCGATGTCGATGCCGCTGATCGTATGCGTCAGGGTGCCGCCGCGGCCCATCCAGAAGCTGTTCTGGTGAAGCTTCTCGGTGACGCGCTCGGGTTCTAACGCGTTCTCGCCGCGGAATAGCGGCTCGAGCACCGCCAATCCGGCCTCGACCAGCCGGCCGTCGGTGAAGACGCTGCCATGGCCGATGATGCCGGCATCGGTATGCACTGCGATCAGCGCGTGGATCGAATCCTCGCGCTTGATCTCGGCCGACCAGCCGCCTTTCGGGCTCTCGCCGAGCAGCGGCACCGCCGTGATCGACACGATCCTCACGTCCTTCGTCGCAGGCATCGTCGTCCCTCCCCTTTCTCAATTGACCCGATGCGCGCGAACGAAATCGAGATCGACCTCGACGCCGATGCCGGGCAGATCGGGGATCAGAACCGTTCCGTCAGTCTCGAGCCTGAGCGTCGTCCGCGCGATGCCGCGCGTCAGCGCGCTCTGGCTGACATTGAACTCGACGAAGCGGGCGCGTGTCAGCGTCGCGATGAGCTGCAGGCTGAAGCCGGTGAGGAGATGCGTCAGCCAGGAATGCGGCACGAGATCGATCCCCGCCTCCTCGGCGAGATGGGCGACCCGCGCGGCGACGCTGACGCCGCCGCAGCGCGAGAGATCGGGCTGGATGACGTCTACGCAGCCCTCCCGGATGAAGCGCTCGAAATCCCAGATCGTCGCCACCTGCTCGCCGGCGGCGACCGGCACCGGGCTGCGCTCGCGGATATAGGCGTATTCGTCGAAGCGCTCGGGATGAATGAAATCCTCGACCCAGCCGACATCGTATTCGGCGAGAAATTCGCACAGCGCCAGCGCCTCGCGCCGGCTGCGCATCGGGCCGGGCTTCTCCCAGCCGATCGGGTACCAGCCGGGATCGACGAGGAGCGTTCGCTCGGGGCCGAGCGCTTCGCGTGCGGCAGCCACCAGCTCGCGGTCGCGGCCGCGATCCTCGCCGAAGACGCCCCAGCCGAACTTGACGGCGCGGAACCCCTTCTCAAGATAGGCGGTCGCAGCCGCCGTCATCGCCTCCGGCGTGTCGCGGAACAGCGTCGAGGCATAGGCGGTCACGCGGTCGCGCCGCCTGCCGCCGAGCAAGCGGGCGAGCGACATGCCGGCGGCCTGGGCGCGGATCGACCACAGGCAATTGTCGAGCGCCGAGATGCATTGCATGGCGATGCCGCGCCGCCCGTAATAGGCGCTGCCGACATAGAGCTTGTCCCAGAGACGCTCGCAATCGAGCGGGTTCTCGCCGATCAGCAGCCCGCCGAGGGTGCGAAAGCCGAGCGTCGCCATGCCCTCGCCGGCGATGATCGCCACGGCCGCCGGCGCCAGCGTCTCGACATCGGCCCAGCCGGTCAGCCCCTCATCGGTGGCGACGCGGATCAGCAGCTGCCAGTCGCCGTTGTCGGTCGCCTCGGTGCTGCCGCGCGCCGCGCCGTAGCTCTCGCTGCCGCGCAGCAGGATCGGCTCGACCTCGGTGATGCGCATGGGTTTCCTCCCGATTGCATTCTGGCCGGCAGTGCGGCATCGACGCAACGGCCGAGACGAGTCATGCTTCGCCGCAAGCCTGCGGGGAGGAGTGCCGGTCATGCGGATCGATGCTGTCGATTTCTTCTATCTCTCGATGCCCGAGGTCACCCTCGAGGGCGACGGCAGCCAGGATGCGCTCCTGGTCCGCGTCGCCGCCGGCGGCCATGTCGGCTGGGGCGAGTGCGAGGCGGCGCCGCTGCCCTCGATCGCCGCGGCGATATGTCCGCGCTCGCACGGGGCCTGCCAGCCGGTTCTCGATTCCGTGCTCGGCCAGAGCTTCGACGACGTCGCCGACATCGCACGCATCGCGCGGCTGGTCGGACGCAACAGCCTCGACCTGCTGCAGACTGACCATACGTTCTCCGGCATCGAGATTGCGCTCTGGGATCTCCTCGGCAAGCGTCTCGGCGCGCCGGTCCACCAGCTCCTCGGCACCGCCAAGCCTTATCCCAAGCGGCCTTACGCCTCGCTGCTCTTCGGCGACGATCCGGCGACCACGCTGGCGAAGGCCAAGGCGATGCGGGCGCGCAATTTCCGCGCCGTCAAATTCGGCTGGGGACCCTATGGCCAGTCGAGCGTCGCCGCCGACCGCGATCAGCTGGCGGCGGCGCGCGAGGGTCTCGGGCCGGACGGCATCATGCTCGTCGATGCCGGCGCCATCTGGGTCGACGACTTGGCGGCGGCGGTTGCTCGCCTGCCCGCCCTCAACGAATTCGGCGCGCTCTGGCTCGAGGAGCCCTTCGTCAGCGGCGCCCTCGACGCCTATCGCGATCTCGCACGCCAGTCCGGCGCCGTCCGCCTCGCCGCCGGCGAGGGCAGCCACAATACCTACATGGCGCGTCATCTCATCGACTATGGCGGCGTCGGCTTCATCCAGATCGACACCGGTCGCATCGGCGGCATCGGCCCGGCCAAGGAGATCGCCGACTATGCCGCCGCGCGTGGCGTCACCTTCGTCAATCACACCTTCACGACGCATCTCGCCCTCGCCGCCTCGCTGCAACCCTATGCCGGGCTCGCCGCGCACGAGATCTGCGAGTTTCCCGCCGAGCCGAAACCGCTCGCCTTCGCGCTCACGCGCAATCACCTGATGCCCGACGACGACGGGCTGCTCCATCTGCCCGACGCGCCCGGCCTCGGCATGGCGATCGATCCGGCGACGATCGAGCGCTACCTCGTCGACGTCGAGATTAGGGCGAAGGGCGAGCTGCTCTATCGCACGCCACGCGGAGCGCTGGGCGCTTGAGCGCCCGTCAACCGAGCGTCGCGCGACCAACTGGCCCTCGCGCTTGAGCGCATGCTATCGTTTCCGCCGGGGGCTGTTCCGCCACCGGCAAGATCGCCGGCTGCGGCTTGTATAGACCGGCTCCCGCACAGCATCTTTTCGCAAAGCACGCCCATCGCGAGCGCGCCATTTCTGGACCATCGGCGCCGCGATCGGGCGCATCAACGATAAGCTTAGGGAGAGGGATGTCATGCGCGTATCACCTCGTTTCATGCTTGCTGTCGGTCTCGTCGGCTCGCTTGCGGCGTTGCCGGCCCTGGCGCAGCAAGAGCCGGCTTTCTTTAACGAATCGCAGCCGATGTTCGACAATTGCGGCGACCCGTCGCTCGCCAAGGCGCAGAAGGAGGGCATCACGCTCGGCTTCTCCGTCAACCCGCCCGAGGCATGGCTCGACGAGCAGACCAAGCAGGCCCGCGGCATCGACTGGGACATCAACAAGGCGGCGCTCGACTGGATGGGCGTCAAGACGATCAAGCTCGAATGGATGCCGTGGGAATCCCAGGTCCCGGCCTTGCTCTCCAAGCGCACCGATGTCATCGCCGGCAACATTCATCACACGGCGGAGCGCGACAAGGTGATCAGCTTCAGCGGTCCCGCCTATTGGTACGGGCCGGTCATCGTCGTCGCCAAGGGCAACCCGCTCGGCATCAAGTCCTACGATGACCTGAAGGGCAAGCAGGTCGGCGACATATCAGGCTCGGCCGCCGATTTCTACTTGCGCAAGATCGGCGTCACCCCGACCTCCTTCAAGACGGAGATCGACGAGCTGCAAAGCCTCAACCAGGGGCGCTTGCAGGCGGTGCTCGAGGACGATCTCGTCTATCTCGAATTCGCCAAGACCAACCAGAGCCACAATCTCGAGCCGTTATGGGGCATCGCCGCGCCGGCCGACATCATCAATGGCGGCGGCTACGGCATGGCGCGCTTCGCCATGCGCAAGGAGGATTGCGCCTTGCGCTCCGCCTATACTCAGGCCCTCGCTGAGATGCGCGCCAACGGCCATGTCAGCTACGTCCTCAATAAATATGGGCTGAGCGACCGCAACCTCGTGCTCTACAAGCTCAATCCATAATCCGCTCCCGGCCGGGGCGCCACGCGCCCCGGCCGAATCTCGGCGATGGAACTCTTCAACCTCGAAGTCGCGGTCGCCAATTTCGGACCGCTGCTCGCCGGCCTTTTGATGACGGTCGAGCTGACGCTCGTCGTCATCGTGCTCAGCCTCGTCTTCGCGCTGCTCGTCGCCCTCGGCGGCATGTCGCGCTTCGCACCGCTGCGCTGGCTGGTCAAATCCTATGTCGAGGTGATGCGCGGGACGCCGCTGCTGCTGCAGCTCATCTACGTCTATTACGTCCTGCCCGAGATCGGTATCCGCCTCGACAGCTTCACCGCTGGCGTCATCGCCCTGACGCTCAACTACTCGGCCTATCTCTCCGAGGTCTACCGCGCTGGCATCCAGGCGATTGCGCGCGGCCAGCACGATGCCGCGGCCGCGCTCGGCATGACCGGCGTGCTGGCGATGCGGCGCATCATTCTGCCGCAGGCGGTCCGCATCGTCCTGCCGACTCTCGGCAATTACTTCATCGGGCTGTTCAAGGACACCGCCCTCTGCTCCGTCGTCAGCATCCAGGAGGTCGTCTTCACCGCGCAGATCCTCGCGGCGCGCAACTTCCAGTACTTCACGCTCTACACCATCGTCGGCATCATGTATTTCGCCGTCAGCTTCCCGGCGGCGCGCTTCGTCGGCTATCTCGAGCGCGTCACCAAGAGCGGCTATCGCCGCAAACGCTCATGAATGATAGCGACTATCTCGCCCGCCCGCCGATGATCGAGATCGAGGGGCTGCACAAGCATTTCGGTACGCATCACGTGCTCAAGGGCATCGACCTTGCCGTCACCGTCGGCGAGGTAGTCTGCATCATCGGCCCGTCGGGCAGCGGCAAGTCGACGCTGCTGCGCTGCATCAACCATCTCGAGATCGCCGAGCGCGGCCGTATCCGCATCGACGGGCAGCTTGCCTATCGCGACGAGGTCGGCGGCGTCTTCCGGCCGCACTCCAACCGCGCGATCTCGGCGGTGCGCGCCCAGGTCGGCATGGTCTTTCAACATTTCAACCTCTTCCCCCATCTCACCGTGCTGGGCAACCTCATCGAGGCGCCGGTGCATGTCCTGGGCAAGCCGAAGGAAATGGCGCGACAGCGCGGCATCGAGCTCCTGGCGCAAGTCGGGCTCGGCGACAAGGCCAACGCCTATCCCGAGGAATTGTCGGGCGGCCAGCAGCAGCGCGTCGCCATAGCGCGGGCGCTGGCGATGGACCCCAAGGCGATGTTGTTCGACGAGGTGACCAGCGCCCTCGATCCCGAGCTGGTCGCCGAAGTCCTCACCGTCATGCGCGACCTCGCCGCCCAGGGCATGACGATGCTGGTGGTGACGCACGAGATGAACTTCGCGCGCCAGGTCGGCTCGCGCGTCATCTTCATGGATCATGGCCTCATCGTCGAGGAGGATACGCCTGATCGCATCTTCGGCGCCCCGCGCGAGCCACGCACGCGCGATTTCCTGCGCACGGTGCTCGAGCGCTGAGGGCGGACCGCCCACTAGGAGCCCGGGCCGGTCATGCTGTAGTCTCGTCACGGGTCGCGGGCGGAAAGGGGGATGCCATGGGGCGTGCAACAAGACTTTCGTCTGGCTTAGCGGCGCTTGGGCTGGTCGCCGTGCTGACGGGCACGCCGGCGATTTCCCAGACGGCGCAAACGCCGGGGTCGCCGAAGGTGCTGCGGGTGGTGCCGCAGGGCGAGGTCAAGGTCTTCGACCCGCATCAATCGCAGGTCAATCTGACCTCGATGCACGCCGCCCTGGTTTATGACCTGCTCTTCAGCTGGGACGCCGACATGGTGCCGCGGCCGCAGCTGGTCGAGAGTTGGACCATTTCGGACGACAAGCTGCTCTATACTTTCACGCTGCGGCCGGGGCTGAAATTCAGCGATGGCAGCAAGCTGACCACCCGCGATGTGGTGGCGACGCTGAAGCGCCTGTTCCTGCGCGACAGCCAGATCCAGTCATTGGCGCAGCGCGTCGCCGCGCTCGAGCCGGTCGACGACCGGGTCTTCACCTTGCGGCTGAAGGAGCCGTTCCGCTTCGTCGAGTTCCTGCTCGGCGGCAGCAACGGCGTCGCCGGCGGCATCATGCGCGAGAAGGAGGCGACGACCGATCCCTTCACGCCGATCGGCGAGATCGTCGGCTCCGGACCCTTCCGCTTCGTCAAGGCGGAGTACCAGCCGGGCGCCAGGATCGTCTACGAGAAGAACCCGTATTACAGCCCGCGCAGCGAGGTGCCGAGCGGCTTCGCCGGCGGCAAGCTCGCCAAGGTCGACCGCGTCGAGTTCATCATCATCCCCGACGCGACGGTAGCGGTGGCCGCCTTGCGCAATGGCGAGGTCGATTTCATCGACTCGCCGTCGCTCGATGTCGTGCCGACGGTCGCCAACGATCCCAACATCGTCGTCGGCGAGGTTTGGCCGATCGAGACCTATGTCGTGCTGCGGCCGAACAGCATCCAGCCGCCGTTCAACAACGTGAAGGCGCGCCAGGCCCTCGCCTATATGTCAGACCAGCGTGAGTACATGACCGCCGCCTATGGCGATCAGAAATACTGGCGCGAATGCTACGCCTACTGGGTCTGCGGCAGCCCGAACGGCACCGAGATCGGCTCGGAGGATTTCCACCGGCCCAATCTCGAGAAGGCGCGTCAGCTGATGATCGAGTCCGGCTATAAGGGCGAGAAGGTGGTGCTGATCGGCGGCGCCGACGTGCCGGCCTACAACATCCTGACGCAAGTGACCGCCGACCGCCTCAAGAAGATCGGCATCAATGTCGATCTGCAGATGTCCGACTGGGGAACCGTGTCGGCGCGCCGCGCCAAGAAGGACCCGCCGGACCAGGGCGGCTGGAATCTCTTCCACACCAGCGCGAACGGCGCCCAGCTCGCCAGTCCGCTGGCCAGCCCGTCGACGATCATGACCTGCGACGGCAAGAATTTCGTCGGCTGGCCGTGCGACGAGCAGGAGGAGGCGCTGCGCCAGCAATATATCCGCGAGACCGACCCGGAGAAGCAGAAGGCGCTGGTCGAAGCCATGCACAAGCGCCTGTGGGAGGTCGTGCCCTACGTGCCGCTGGGTCAGCTCAAGCAGCCCTTCCTCTGGCGCAAGAGTGTGTCCGGCGTCCTGAAGTCGAACACGTTGGTCTTCTGGAACATCGAGAAGAGCTGAGCTGGCGAGAGGGCTGCGGTCATGCAAACCGAGCTGATCACGGTAAAGACAGCGGATGGGATCGAGCTCGACGGCGCGCTCTATCGCCCTGCCGCGAAGCCGTCGCGATCGAGCGTCCTGATGGTCCACGGCCTGACCTGGAACTTCTACCGCGGACCGTCGCGCTGGCTGCCGCCGCTGCTGGCGGCGGAAGGACATCTCTGCCTCTCGCTCAATATGCGCGATCACGATCTCGCCGAGCCCAAGGATTTCGAGCTGGCACATCGTGATCTGCGCGCCGGGATCGGTTTTCTCGCCGGCCAGGACGCCGGGGAGATCGTGCTGCTGGCGCATGGCTTCGCCTGCAACAAGGTCGCCTGCTACGCCGCCCTGTCCGACGACCCAACTCCCCGCCGCACCGTTCTGACAACGCTCGGGGCGGTCAAGGCTTATCGGCCGGAGATCTGGGCGACCGTCCTGCGCTGTGCGTCGGCGATGCGCGGCGAGACGCTGATCGTGCAAGGCGCCGTCGACACGCTCATCGAGGCCAATGCGCGCGCCGACGAGCTGGTCGCCGCGGCAGCTGGGTCGCGGGTCGAGACGATCCTCCTGGAAGGCGGCGATCACTACTTCAACGAGCGCCACGCGGCGCTCGCATCGGCAATCGCGACCTGGCTGCGCGACGCCAAGGGCGCGGCATGAAGCTGGCGGGCAAGGCGGCGCTGGTGACTGGCGCCAGTAGCGGCATCGGCGCCGCCATCGCCGAAGAACTCGCGCGAGACGGTGCCTCGGTCACGATCAACTATCTGCGCAACGAGAAAGGCGCCCGCGAGACCGCGCGTGCCGTCGAGGCGGCCGGCCAGCCCGCCCTCGTCGTGCGCGCCGACATCCGCCGGCGCGCCGAGGTGATCCGGCTCTTCGCCGAGCATCGCGCGCGCTTTCCTCGCCTCGACATCCTGGTGAACAACGCCGGCGACATGGTGAAGCGGGTGGCGACGGCGGAGACATCGGAGGAGACCTGGCGCGACGCCATCGACCTCAACCTCTCCAGCGCGTTCTTCTGCTGCCAGGAGGCGATCGCGCCGATGACAGCGCAACAGAGCGGGCGCATCATCAACATGTCCTCGGTCGGCGCCCGCACCGGCGGCGGCGCCGGGTCGATCCCTTATCACGCGGCGAAGGCGGGGCTGATGGCGCTGACCAAGGGCCTCGCCAAGGAGCTCGCGGCCAGCGGCATCACCGTCAACACCGTCGCGCCGGGGATCGTCGACACCGGCTTTCACGCCCGCCACACCGCGCCCGAGCTGATGACAGGTTGGATCAGGACCTTGGTGCCGATGTTGCGCGCCGGACGCCCGGCGGAGATCGCGCGGGCGGTGGCGTTTCTCGCCTCCGACGATGCCGCCTACATCACCGGCGCGACGCTCGACGTCAATGGCGGCATGGCGATGTACTAGTCTAAGCGCTTGACGCTCGCGCTCTCTTCGCGACACCCTGCCGGCATGAACATCGATCATCAAAAGCTGCGCGCCCTGACGGCGCGGCTGCTCAAGGCGAGGGGCTGCTCGGAGACCGAGGCCGCCATCGTCACCGACCATCTCGTCGAAGCCAATCTCGCCGGCCATGACAGCCACGGCGTCGGCATGCTGCCGCATTATTTCCGCAACCTTGCCGCTGGCACGCTGATCCCCAATCAGAAGCCCGAGATTGTCAGCGAGACGGCGACCTTCTCCGTCTGGGATGGCCGCATGGGCTATGGCCAGGTCATCGCGCGCGACGCCATGGCTTGTGCGATCGGCGCGGCGCGGCGCCACGGCGTCGCCGTGCACGGGCTGCGCAACACCCATCATATCGGCCGCGTCGGCACTTATGGTGAGATCGTCGCCAAATCAGGGCTGGTCTCGGTGCATTTCGTCAACGGCGTCTCCGGCCCGCCGGCGGTGGCGCCCTATCGCGGCCGCGAGGGACGCTTCTCGACCAATCCGATCTGCATCGCCGTCCCCGGCACGGCGGCAACGGCGCCGATCATCCTCGATTTCGCCACCAGCCGCATCGCCCTCGGCAAAGTGCGCGTCGCCCATAACGAAGGCAAGCAGGTGGTGGCGGGCGCCCTCATCGACGCGTCAGGCAAGGCGACGACCGATCCGGGCGTCATCTATGGCGAGCCGCGCGGCAACGTGCTGCCCTTCGGCGAGCACAAGGGGTCCGGTCTCGCGCTGATCGCGGAGCTGCTCGCCGGCGCCATCGTCGGCTCGGGCACGATCCAGCCGGCGAACTCGCGCGACCGCGGCATCGTCAACGCCATGCTGACGGTGGTGATCGATCCCGAGCGCATGGCCAGCCGCGATTTCATCGAGGCCGAGATCGACGCGCTGATCGCCTGGGTCAAATCGGCGAAGCCGGCCGATCCCGACCTTCCCGTGCTGGTCGCCGGCGAGCCCGAACGCATCGCCCGCGCACAGCGCATGAAGGACGGCATCGAGATCGACGCCACTACCTGGAAGCAGATCTGCGAGGTCGCGGCGAGCGTCGGGGTCAGCGTTTAACGCGGGAACGCCGATGCCGCCGCTCATCGACCCCAGCCGCCTCGACCTCGCCGCCGAGTATCGGGCCCATCCCTTCGGCCGGCACAGCCCGGCGCTGCAGGCGCTGCTCGACACCATGCGGCGCGCCGAGCACTGCCAGGACCTCATCCTCGTCGGCATCGGCGACAGCCGCTGGATGCTGGGCGAGCGCCGCCCGAACGGTCAGCCGCCGCGCCTCTTCACCGACGAGGTGTTCACCCGGCTCGAAGATGGCGAATGGGCGGCGTTCAAGCGCCGCTGGCGCGCCCTCACCGGCAGTGAGCTCGATCTGCCGTGACCTCTCCCCTGACACCTGGAGTCATCGGCTATCTCGATGCGCTCACCGCGCGACCGGGCGAGACAGTCACATTGCGCGTCAGCGTGCTCGACGGCTCGCCGCGCTATCGCGCCGGGCTGGTCCGCCTGATCAGCGGCGAGACCGGTTCGAACGGACCGGGGCTCAAGGAAGAGGCGATCGCCACCAGCATCGACGGCGAGCATGACGGCGCAGCGCAATACACCGATGCCGGCTCCTATGCGATCGTCGACGCGCTGCCGACGCTGAGCGGGAAAATCGAGCTCGCCCTGCTCGTCCGGCCCGGACTCGTCGGCGGCATCCAGACGCTGATGGCGCTCGGGCCGCTCCGCCTCGTCCTCGACGAGGCGGGCGCCGCCGCGCTGATCGTCGGGGAAGCGACGGTCTCCACGGCTCGCCCGTTGCGCCCGCAGTGGTGGCATCGCATCACCGCCAGCTACGATCCGGCGACTGGCGACGCGCATGTCGCATCGACGCCGCTGCCGGGGCCGCACGCCGAGCGTGCGGCTGCAGTCGCGCGGCGCGTCAAGAACGGCATTGCCGCGACCGGTCCCCTCCTCCTCGCCGCCGAGCGCCTCGCGCCGGGCCGCACCATTCGTCACTTCACCGGCAAGCTCGAGGCGCCGCGTCTCGGCGCCGACGGGCTCGCGGCGGAATGGGATTTCGCCACCGGAATCAGCACGACCCATATCGAGGACCGCTCGTCGCACCGCCTGCACGGGCGCACGATCAACGCGCCGAAGCGGGCGGTGACCGGCGCCGCCTGGGACGGCTCGGTGCATGATTGGCGGCAAGACCCCGCGCATTACGCCGCCATCCATTTCCACGCCGACGATCTTTACGATGCCGGCTGGCAGGAGAGCCTGCGCTTCGCCTTGCCTGACGAGCTGCGCAGCGGCTTCTACGCGGTGAAGCTGACGACGGCGGGACGACCGCCCTTCCATGTCGGCTTCGTCGTCAGCCCGAGGCGCGGCAAATCGCAGGCCCGCCTCGCCGTGCTCGCCTCGACGATGACCTATCTCGCCTATGCCAATTACCGGCGCCGCATGTCCCCCGGCCCGTTCGAGCTGGCGATGGGTGCGCTGCCGACCGTCGACATGACCGATGTGCTGCTCGCCGAGCATCCCGAGTTCGGCGCCTCGACCTATGATATGCATGAAGACGGCTCCGGCGTCTGTCATGCCTCCGCGCGAAGGCCGCTCTTCAACATGCGGCCGACGGGGCGGTTCTGGAATTTCAGCATGGATCTCTGCCTGATCGACTGGCTGGAGGCGCAGGGTATCGATTACGAGGTGGTCAGCGACCACGATCTGCACACGCACGGCGCCGCGCTGCTGGCGCCCTATCGCGTGGTGATGACGGGCAGCCATCCGTAATATTTCACCCTCGGGATGCTGCGGGGGCTGGAAGGACATCTCGGCGCCGGCGGGCGGCTGATGTATATGGGCGGCAACGGACTCTATTGGCGCGTCACCTGCGATGCCGCCCATCCCGGCCTCATCGAGCTGCGCCGTGCCGAGGACGGGACGCGCGCCTGGGCGGAGGTGCCGGGCGAATACTATCACGCCTCCGGCGAATATGGCGGGCTGTGGCGCCGCGTCGGCCGGCCGCCCAACCTCCTGGTCGGCATCGGCTTCATCGCCCAGGGCTTCGACAATTCGTCCTATTATCGCCGCACCGCCGCCTCGCACGACACGCGCACCGCCTTCTTGTTCGACGGCATCGACGGCGACATCATCGGCGATTTCGGCGCCTGGGGCGACGGCGCCGCCGGGCTCGAGATCGACGCCTACGACACGAAGCTCGGCTCGCCGCCGCACGCGCTCGTCGTCGCCTCGTCGGAGAACCACTCCAACGCCTTCCTCCTCGTCAACGAGGAGATGCTGTCGAATTTCCGCGGCGTCGACGGCACGCTCAATCCGCGCGTGCACGCCGACATCGTCTTCTTCGAGACGCCGCAGGGCGGTGCCGTCTTCGCCACCGGCTCGATCTGCTTCATCGCCAGCCTGGCGCACGACAATTACGACAATTCGGTCTCGCGGCTAACGCGCAACGCCGTCCTGCGCTTCCTCGACGAGGCGAAATTCACGCTCCCGTAGCGAGCTGCTTCCTGGCCGCCGGC
>DATAQP010000243.1:0-6766 GCA_036264595.1 Allostellaceae bacterium | reverse complement strand
TGGCGTTGAGCAGCCCGCCGCTGATCGCCACGCCGGCCGGATCGATGCGCACCGGAATGCGCCCCTCGAGCGCACCCGAGCCGCTCAACCCATCGACGCCGATCAGCGTCAGCACCGCGCCGATATCGACCGCCTTGATATCGAGCGCGGTATCGAGCGGCTGGTCACGCTGCAGCGAGAGGGCGGTCAGCGACAGCTTGCCGCCGGCAAGGCCGAGCGTCGCCGCATCGACCAGCAGCCGGTCGCTGCTCGGCAGGCGGAAGCGCAGATCGAGCGGACCGGCGGGAAGCGACGCGACGCGCAGCGTGGCGGTGAGGTGCTGCGCCGCGGTCGCGCGCACCGGCATCAGCGAATCGAACGCGACCGTACCGTCGAGCGCATCGACGATTGCGAGACCGCCGTCGAAACCGACGCGGTCGAGCGAGAACGTCAGAGCCGTGGTCAGGTTCTTGCCGCCCCAGGTGACGCTGCCGCTCGCGGCGATCGATCCGGCGACGCGACTCGGCGCGCTGCTGGCGGCGGCGGGAAAGAGATCGCGCGGCTGCCGCCCCGTCGCGGCGAAGACGACCGGCGCTACGTGGATCGTGAGCACGCCGTGACCACTCGCCAGATCGTGCTTGCCGTCGAGCGTCAGGGCGAGCGCGCGATCGGCACTCTGCGCATGGCCGCTGACGACCAGCACGTTCGCCGCGGCCTTCTCCTCCAGCACGATTGCGAGCGGTGGAAAGCGCGCCGGCGCGATGCTGTCGCGCAGCTCACCGCGCAGGCTGAGCGATGGCGCTTCGCCAGCGGGCTGGAGCGCGACATCGGCAGCGAACAGCGCGATACCGCGCTCGGGCAGCGTCAGCGCGGCGCCCGCCGCGGCGAGGCGCCCGTCGGTGCCGAGCTGCCATTCCGGCAGCTCGGCGGTGAAGCGGATCGGGGCGTCGCCGAGCGGGATGACTGTGCCGGCGATCGTCGCGGAGCCGCGCAAGCCGCCATCGGCAGCATTCGTCACCGCCGCGTCGATCATGGCGCTGGCGGAGAAGCTGGCGCTGGCGAAACTCAGCTGCGCACCGGCCAGCTCGAGACGATCGAACGGCAGCGCCGATGCGCCTGAGCCACCCCCGCCGGCGAGCGGCAGGCCGAGGATGGCGAGCTTGCCGCCGTCGATCGCCAGTGCGAGGCGCAGGCCCTCGATTCGCAACTGCGCGAGGCCGCCATGCAGCAGGCCGCCCAGCGTCCAGTCGACGGCGACGGCGTCGGCGGAGGGGCCGGTCGGACCGCCGAGCCGCACGCCATCAAAGACGATGCCGCCGAAGCCCAATGAGCGCACGGTGAGGGTTTCCGTCACCACCCCGGCACGGCTGAGCACTGTGCGCGCGAGCCCGGCCGCCAGCTCACGGCCGCGCAGCGCCGCGGCGCCGGCGAGAAGAACCGCGCAAACGACGAGGAGCGTCAGCCGCCGTCGGCGCCGACGCCGGGCGACCCCGAAGGCGGAGCGGCGGCGCATGGCGATCGTCGCGGCGCTGCCTATTCGAAGACCGGCTTGCGCTTGGCGATGAAGGCCTCGACCGCCTCGCGGTGATCGGGTGCGGCGGTGACCACCGCGTAATGCGACGAGATGAGATCGAGACTGGCGCGCAGGTCGTCGCGCAGCCCCTGCTGCACGGCGCGTTTGATGAACCGAACCGAGAGAGACGGCGAATGCGCGATCTTCGCGGCGACCGATCGGACGAAGGGTATCAGCTCGGCATCGGGCAGCACCTTGTTGACGAGACCGATGCGCGCGGCCTCGGCGGCGTCGATGAAATCGCCGGTCCAGAACAGCTCGAGCGCCTTGGCGGCGCCGACGATGCGGGGCAGGAAATGCGCGCCGCCGGCGCCCGGCACCAGCCCGACCTTCACATAGGTCTCGGCGAAGCGCGCGCTCTCAGCGGCGTAGCGTATGTCGCCCATCAGCGCCATATCCATGCCGGCGCCGGTGGCGACGCCGTTGACGGCGACGAGCACCGGCTTGTCGAGATCCTCGAGCGCGAGCGGAATGCGCTGGATGCGGTTGAAGAGCTCGTTCTTGCGCTGCGCCGGCGGATTCTTGAGCCGCTCCTTCATCTCGACGATGTCACCGCCGCTGCAGAACGCGGTGCCGGCGCCGGTGATGATGACGACGCGCACTGCATCGTTGCGCCGGCATTCGACGAGCGCCGCCGTCCAGGCATCGATCATCTCGAAGGTGAAGGCGTTCATCCGCTCCGGCCGGTCGAGCGTGATGGTGGCGATGCGGTCTTCGATTTCAAAACGCAGATTCTCGGTCATGCTGCTCCTCGCTGTGCGGGCCGACGCTGCACGATGAGCGCGTCGACGACGGAAATACCGTCGCCCGCATCGTGCAGCAGCACGGGATTGAGATCGATCGTCGCGATGTGCCCGGCGAAATCGCCCTGCAACCGTGCCAGGCGGACGAGCAAAGCGGCGAAGGCGGCACGGTCGCGCGCCGGTGCGCCGCGCAGCGGCCCGAGCAGACGAACGCCGCGCAACCGCTCGAGCAGCGATTGGGCGTCGAGCGCGTCGATCGGCAGCGGCAACGTCGCGACGTCGCCGAGCATTTCGACATGGATGCCGCCGAGCCCGACGGTGAGCAGCGGGCCGAAATCGACATCGTCGACCGTGCCGGCGATCATCTCCAGCCCGCGCGGCGCCATCGTCTGCACGAGTACGCCGTGGAGGCGCGCCGCCGGCAACCGCTCGGCGATGCGCGCCAGCATGGCGGCCCAGGCATCGCGCACCGCAGCCGCGTCGGCGAGGCCAAGCGCGACGCCGCCGGCATCGCTCTTATGCGGAATATCGGGCGACTGGATCTTGAGCGCGACCGGATAGCCGAGCGAGGTTGCCGCATCGACCGCCGCAGCGGCGTCTTTCGCCAGGCGCGCGGGCAGGGTGGCGATGCCGTAGGCGGCGAGGACATCATTGGCCTCGTACTCGCAGAGCATCTCCGCAGCGGCGTCGAGACGACGCAGCGCCACGTCGCGCGAAACGGGATCGCCCGGCGATGTCGTCAGGCGCGCGCGGTCGCACGATGCCGCTTCGCGATCGGCGAGCGCAGCGAGAGCAAGGGCAGGACCGCGCAGGCTGGTGTAGCACGGCACGCCGATCTCGGCGAGGTCGCGGCGCGCCTGCTCGGAGGGCAGCGGATAGGAATAGAAGAGGATCGGCTTGCGCTGCCGCGCGACCAGCTCGGCGAGCGCCGCCTTCTCGTAAACCATGCGCGGATCGGCGGCGAGCGTCGAGACGACGGCGATGGCATCGATCTCCGCCGCCGCCTCCAGCGCGGCGATCGAGCGCAGGCGGTGGTCGTTGCCGATCGCCTGGGCGGTGATGTCGATCGGATTGAAGGCGGCGCCGTAGCTCGGCAGGAATTGACGGATCTCGCGCTGCAGGGCGGCGCTGAATTCCGGCACCGTGAGCCCATGCGATTCGAGCGTATCGGCGAGCCAGCCGCCGACGCCGCCTGAGATCGTCACGACGCCGACCCGCTTGCCGTGCGGCCGCGGGCAGAGTGCGCAGGCGGCGGCGATGTCGAGCATGTCGTCCTGATCGTTGGCGCGAATGACGCCGTAGCGGCGGAAGATCGCGTCATGCACGGTGTCCGAGCCGGTGAGGCTCGCCGTGTGCGAGGCGGCGGCGCGCCTGCCCGCCGGGGAGCGGCCGATCTTGGCGACGATGATCGGCTTGTCGAGGGCGAGGGCGCGCTCGGCGAGCTCGACGAAGCGGCGGCCGCGGCGGATCGCCTCGACGAACATGAGGACGATGCCGGTGCGCTCGTCGTCGAGCATGAAGTCGAGTATGTCGCAGGCGTCGAGATCCGCCTCGTTGCCGGTATTGATGACAGTGCTGAAGGCGAGATTGCGCTTGAGGCCGCGATTGAAGAGGGCGAAGCCGAGTCCGCCGCTTTGCGAGATGATGCCGATGCGGCGACGCGCCGGATCGGCGCGCAGGCCGGGCAGGGCGGCGAAGTCGATCGCCGGGCTGAACGTCGCGGCGAGCGGCTCGGCGAGGTCGAGCATGCCGACCGAGTTCGGCCCGGCCACCGCCATGCCGGTATCGCGCGCGATGGCGCGCAGCTCATCCTGCAGCGCGCGATGCGCGCCGCCTTCCTCCTCGGCGAAGCCGGAGCTGAAGACGAGGGCGCTGCGCACCCCGGCGGCGGCGCATTGCGCCAGGGTCGCCGGCACGCTCTCGGCCGGAATGGCGATGAGGGCGAGATCGATCGGCCCGGGCGCCTCGCCGATCGCCGCGAAGGCCGGCATCCCCTGGATCGTCCGCGCGGTCGGATGGATCGGGAAGATGCGGCCGGGATAGTTGCCCTTGACGATCTGCGCCAGGATCTTGCCGCGGATCCTCGTCGGATCGTCCGACGCGCCGATGAGGGCGAGCGAGCGCGGCCGGAAGAGCGGCGTGAGATCGCGCTTCACCTCGCTCACGCGGTGAGCGACGGCCAGAACGCTTCCGCTCCCTGCGCGGCGACGCGGCTTCCCAGCGCGATCGACCATTCGCTCTCGACGCCGAACTCGTCGCGCCACGACCACAGGCGGCGGGTGAGATGATGCAGCCGATGCTCGTGCGTGAAGCCGATCGCGCCATGTACCTGGTGGGCGATGTCGGCGCTCTTGCCTGATGCCTCGCCGGCGCGGATCTTGGCGATCGCGGCGGCGAAAAAGAGATCGTCGCCAGCGGAAGCCGCATCGGCCGAAGCCGTAACCGCCACGGTGGCGGCGGCGACCTGCTCGGCGAATTGCGCGAGCTGTTGCTGGATCGCCTGGAACCTGCCGATCGGCCGGCCGAACTGCACGCGGTCATTGGCATATTGCGTGGCCAGGGCGAGCGACGCTTCGAGCGCGCCGGCCATCTGCGCGGCGCGGCAGAGCGCGCCGAGACAGCGCACGAGCGACACGTCAATCTCGGGCGGCAATTTGATCCGTTCGCAGGCATGTGGGCTGCTATCGATGACGGTACGATCGCGCGGTTCACCGGCGAGATTCGCACCGTGCTGTATTGCGAGCGTTTCGGACGGCAACACAAATAGGCCACCCGTGGCCAAAGCTACGACATGCGATGCGTTGCGCGCCCAAGGTATGGCCGATGCGGTTCCGCGCAGACGCCATCCACCGCCTTCTTTCACGACATCAAAGACGTCAGTCGTTTCGACGGGCGCGATTGTGAGCGGCGTGATCGGATATCCGAGACCGGTGGCGTCCATCAGCCATCGCGCGACCATCGTCTCGGCAATTGGCAGCGGCACCGCGTGCCTGCCGGAGGCCCGAAGAATGGCGAGAGCGTCGGGGAGGCCCGCGAGGCCGAAGCCTTGGTCACCGGGAGCGAGCGCGTCGAGGAAGCCGGCCTGCTCGACCGACTGCCAGAGATCGCTCGGCCATTCGCCCTTTTCCGCCGCGTTGACGAGGGCGGGGGTCACCTGGTCGGCGAAGAGCCGCTCGGCGGCGTCGAGGACGAGCGTATCGGTCATCGCCCTGCCACCTATCGCAGACCGAGGCCGCGGGCGATGATGCCGCGCAGGATCTCGCGCGTGCCGCCGCGCAAGGTGAAGGACGGCGCGTTGAGCACCGCCTCGCGGAGGAATTCCTCCAGCCGATCGTTGGCGCCGGGCTGCGATCCGGCGCCGGCACGGCCGGGCGCGACGAGGCGGACAAGCTCGGGGATCTCGCGCTCCAGCGTATTGCCGAGATCCTTGACGATCGCAGCCTCGAGATTGGGCGTCGCGCCCGCCTGCAGCATGCCCGCCACCGAGAGCGACATGCGGCGCAAGGTCCAGAGATGGGCGGCGAGGCGGCCGATCGTCTCGGCGGCGCGCGCGTCGGGATTGGCGCCAGCGCGACGGATGAGCTCGAGGAGGAGGCGGAAGGTGCTGAGGAAGCGCTCGGGCCCTGAGCGCTCATAGGCGAGCTCGCTGGTCACCTGCTTCCACCCGCCGCCCTCCGTGCCGACCAGCATCTCGGCGGGGACGAAGACGCGGTCGAAATGGACCTCGTTGAAATCCTCGGTGCCGGCGAGGTTACGGATCGGCCGGATGGTGATGTCAGGCGATTTGAGATCGATCAGGATCTGGCTCAGCCCGGCATGGCGGTCGGAGTCGACCGGCGACGTGCGGACGAGCGCGATCATGTAATGTGCGACATGGGCGCGGCTGGTCCAGATCTTGGCGCCGGTGAGCTCCCAGCCGCCCGCGACCGGCACGGCGCGGCTGCGGATCGAGGCGAGGTCGGAGCCCGAATCGGGCTCGCTCATGCCGATGCAGAAATAGCTCTCGCCGCGGCAGATGGCGGGGAGGAAGCGCTGGCGCTGCGCCTCGGTGCCGAAACGCAAGAGAAGCGGGCCGCTCTGCCGGTCGGCCGTCCAATGGGCGGTCACCGGCGCACCGGCGACGAGCAGCTCCTCGGTGACGACATAGCGCTCGAGCGTCGTGCGCTCGCCGCCGCCATAGCGGCGCGGCCAAGTCATGCCGATCCAGCCCCGGGCGCCCAGCTTGCGGCTGAACTCGGGGGCGAAATGGCCGCCGAAATCGCTGCTCACCGTGCAACCGCCGGCGGCCCTTTCGGCGGCGAGGAATTCGCGCACTTTGGCGCGCAGCGCGGCGCAAGCGGGCGGGGGATTGACCGGGTCGAAGCGGAAGGCGGCGGTCATGGCGGCACCGCGCGGCTCGGGACGGATTGCGCGCCGCTCGACCGCCTCGCCACCACGCGCATCCTCCCGAGATCGGACCCGTGCCGCCGAT
>DATAQP010000180.1:0-8041 GCA_036264595.1 Allostellaceae bacterium | reverse complement strand
ATAGCGTGACGCCGCGCTCTTGATGGCGACGAAACCGCCGCATGCCAGTGTTGCGGCACAGGCCGTACCGGCAACAGCGAAGGGAGCGAGCGAGAGTGCGGCGCCCTCCTCGCAGAAGGCGAGCGGGATGAGACGGGCATCGTCGTCGCTCAGCCGGGCGATGCCGGCCCACCGATAACCCAGGCCGACGGCGAGCGACTGCACCGCCTCCTTGAAGAAATTTCCGGCGCCCTGCCCGGCGCCGGCGAGCAGGGTTAGCGCCTTCTCGCGGCGCTTTATCTCGGTGATGTCGGTGACGAGGATGACCGTCCCGCCGTCGCGCGTCGGCTGTTCGAGGATCCGAAGCCAGCTATCGTTGACCAGCCGACGCTCGAACGAGCCGTCGCGTTTGACGTGGTCGTCCATCCGCCGGCGCAGCCAGGCCTCCTCGTCGCGGATGGCGGCGGTGAACATGCCGCGCTCCACCCCCTTGCGCAGAAGCGTCTCGAACGGGGTGCCGGGCAGCAAAGGCTCAGCGTCGGGCGCGGCGATGGCGCGGTATCGCTCGTTGCACAGCACCAGCCGGTCCTCGGCATCGAAGATCGCCACGCCCTCGGCGAGACCTTCGATCGCGCTGATCAGGCGGGCCGAGGCGGCAGCCGCCTGCTCTTCGGCGGAACGCTGCGCGGTGATGTCGAGGAGAAGGCCGTTCCACACGACGCTGCCGTCCTCGAGCTTCGCCGTCTGCGCGGTCGAACGAACCCAGCGCTTCTCGCCGGAGGCGGCGATGTTGCGCAGCTCGATATCGTAAGGAGAGAGTTCCGCCGCGGACCGCGCGATCGCTTCCTCGAAGCGCGCTTTGTCGCGCGGGTCGATCGTCTTGAGCATGAGCTCCGGGTTGGCCTCGAGGCTGGCTGCCTCGTAACCGAGCATTTGCTTTACCCCCTCGCTGATATAGGGGTAGGAGATCCGGCCATCGGGATGCCGGATCCGGCGATAGACAACGCCCGGAACGTTGGAGACAATCGTCTGGAACTGCCGCTCGGTCGTCGACAGCTTCGACTCGACCCGCTTGCGCTCAGTGATATCTATGGCGATGCCGAGGATCTGGACCACCGCGCCCGCTTTATCCTTGATCGGCGTCAGGCTGGTCTGCCACCACCGCTCGTCCGGCGGCAGGCGCAGCCGCTCCTCGTAGACGATCGGCGCGGCGGCGGCGACGCAGTCGCGATAATGGGCGATGAGCGCGGCGCCATCCGCGGCACCGAAGAGGTCGATCGGCGTGCGCCCGGCAAGGCCGCCACGCGCCCCACCGGCGCGCCGGCGGCGCGCCGCCGTGATTGGCGCATAGGTGAAGCGCCCGGCCGGCTCGACATTGACCAGGAAAATCTTGGATTGCCCGTTCGAGAGGATGGCGTCGAGGATGGTCTGCGGGTCGGCGATCGGGGAAGCATCCGCATCACCCGGTCGCATTGGTTCAGCCTCCGGCATGGTGTTCTCGTCTCGTGCCGGACACCCCATCGGGCTGGGATATCCCCCGGCGAATCTCTACGTCAATGATTACTAACAAATCGTTGCCCCCCGAATGCGCGATGTCACGCTCGCCGTTCCGGGCGTGGAGCATTCCCTCGCATAAAATATTAGAGCCTCTCGCGATGTCTTGCTGTAATGAATGATGAAAAAGCGCGGATAGCGACGATGACAGGCTTTGTGATGCCGGTGCCGACACGCGACGAGGTGCGGCGTGGCATCATCTACGTCGTCGCCTCGATCTTCGTCTTCGCCCTCACCAATGCGCTGATCAAGTGGTTGGTCGTGCGCTATTCGGTCGTCGAGGTCATCGTCTTCCGCTCGACCTTCGCGCTGGTGCCCTGCATCTACCTCATCGCCACCCGTGGCGGCATCCTCGCCCTGCGCACCAAGCGGCTGCATCAGCACGTCACCCGCTCGATCCTGCAATTCGTCTCGATGATCTGCATCTTCACCGCCTTCGGGCTGATGCCGCTCGCCGACGCGGTGGCAATCACGTTCGCCTCGCCGCTCTTTCTCACCATGCTGTCGATTCCGCTGCTCGGCGAGCAGGTCGGCATCTATCGTTGGTCGGCGGTGATCGTCGGTTTCGTCGGTGTGCTCATCATGGTGCAGCCCGGACCCGGTCTCCTGCAGAGCGGCGCGCTCTTCCCGCTCGCCAATGCGCTGATCAACGCCTGCGTCACCATCGCCATCCGCCGGATGACCCTGACCGAGGCGAGCACGACGCTGGTCTTCTACCAGACGCTCGTCACCGGGCTGATTGGCATCATCCTGCTGCCCTTCTTCTGGGTCACACCCGACCTCATCGACCTGGCACTTTTCAGCGCCACTGGTTTGCTCTCAGGCATTGCCCAGTTCTGGTGGATGCAAGGATGCCGTTTCGTCCCGGCGGCAGTCGCGGCGCCATTCTCCTATACCTCGATGATCTGGTCGCTCGCCCTCGGCTATCTCATCTGGAGCGACGTGCCGAGCGCGGCGGTGCTGGCCGGCGCCGCCATCGTCATCGCCAGCGGCCTCTATATTCTCTATCGCGAGACGATCCGACGCGTCCCGAAGCCGACATTGACCACTGGCGGTCATTGACGCTTGGCTGTGGCGAAGCGGCCGGGGTCCAGCTACCATCGGACCACATGAAAAACACCCGCCATCTTCCTCGGCAACGGCCTCGCCGCGCCCGACGGTCCGGCCCATGAGCGGCGTCCAGATCCGCGCGGTCGGACCGGAAGATTCCGAGCTCCGCCTCGACCGCTGGTTCAAGCGCCACTTCCCCGGACTCGGCCATGGCCGGCTGGAGAAGCTGCTCCGCACCGGCCAGATCCGCATCGACGGCAAGCGCGCACGTGCCGGCGACCGCTTGACCACGGGACAGAGCATCCGCGTCCCGCCGCTCGAGGAATGGGCGGGCGGGCCGCCCCGCCCCCTGCCGCCGAGCCAGCCGCGCGACAGTGACGTCGCCGCCTTGCGCGCCGCCGTGCTCTATCGCGACGACGACGTCATCGTGCTCAACAAGCCGGCCGGCCTCGCCGTCCAGGGCGGCACCGGCACGGTGCACCATCTCGATGGCCTACTCGACGCGCTGCGCTTCGACGCCGCCGAGCGGCCGCGCCTCGTCCATCGCCTCGATAAGGACACGTCCGGCGTCCTTCTGCTCGCGCGCAACGTGCCGGCCGCGGCGGCGCTTGCCCTGGCCTTCCGCAGCAAGACGGCGCGCAAGGTTTATTGGGCGGTGGTCGTCGGCCTGCCGCTGCCGCGCCAGGGCAAGATCGACATGGCGCTCGCCAAGCTGCCCGGCCGCGGCGGCGAGAAGATGACGCCCGAGGATGACGGCAAATCGGCGGTGACGTATTACAGTGTCATCGAGAATGCCGGCGACAAGGCCTCGTTCGTCGCCCTCCTGCCGATCACCGGGCGGACCCATCAGCTGCGCGCGCATTGCCAGGCGCTCGGCACGCCAATCCTCGGCGACGGCAAATACGGCGGTGCCGCCGCGCAGATCTCCGGCGTGCCGAACCTCCGCCATCTCCATCTCCACGCCCGCTCCATCGCCTTGCCGCATCCGCGCGGCGGTATAATCGAGGCGACCGCACCATTGCCGCCGCACATGCTGACGACCTGGCGCTTCTTCGGCTTTCCCGAGAAGATTCCCGATCCCTTCGCCGAGCTCGAGGTCTGAGATGCGCGTCGCCCGGATCGTCGCGATCGGGGTTACCGCGGTCGCGCTCCTGCTCGCGGCCGCCATTGTCTACGTCATGTCGATCGATTTCGACCGCTACCGGCCGCTCCTCGCCGAGCGGGTCAAGGCGGCGACCGGGCGCGACTTCGCCATCGCCGGCCGGCTCGATCTCACGCTGTCGCTGACCCCGACCGTGGCGGTCAGCGATGTCCGCGTTGCCAACCCGCCCGGCTTCTCGCGCCCCGACATGGCGACGATCGCCAAGCTCGAAGGGCAGATCGCGCTCTGGCCGCTGCTCTCGGGCCGCGTGCAGATCGAGCGCTTCACCTTGAGCGGCGCCGACATCATCGTCGAGACCGACGCGCAAGGGCGCGGCAACTGGCTTCTCGGCCCGACGGCGGCACCGCCAGCGTCGACCGAGCCGGGCCGCTCGCTGACTTTGGCGGTCGGCGCGGTGACGATCCGCGACTCGACGCTCACCTATCGCGACGGCCGCAGCGGCGCCGAGCAGCGCCTCGCCCTGGCGAGCGCGACGCTGCAGGCGAGCGGCGATGGCAGCACGCTCGATATCGCGTTCAAAGGCGCGGTCGACGCCGTGCCGTTCGACATCGCCGGCAAGACCGGCGGGCTCACGGCGCTGCTCGACGGCACCACACCCTGGCCGGTGGCGCTGACGGCGACGATCGACAAGGTGACCGCGACGCTCGACGGCACGATCGCGCATCCGCGTGCCGGCAAGGGAATCGCCCTCGATGTCACCGTCGCGGCCGATCGGCTCGCCGATCTCGGCCTGCTCGCCGGCGCGACGCTGCCGGCGAGCGGCCCGTTCAAGCTGGCCGGCCATCTCAGCGACAGCGACGGACGCTTTGCCGTCGATCGGCTCGACGCCCGTCTCGGCGCGAGCGATCTCAAGGGACGGCTCGAGGTGACGCCGGGAGCGCGGCCGCGCCTCGCCGCGACGCTCGACGCCGACCGCCTCGCCCTCGTCGATTTCACCGGCCCGGCAGCGGCGAGCCGGCCGCAGGGCAAGGCCGACCGGGTGTTCTCTGCCGACCCGTTGCCCTTCGCGGCCCTCAAGACGGTCGATGTCGCGCTGACGCTGGCGGCGCGGCAGCTCGTCGCCGCGGCGGCGACGCTCGACAATTTCGCCGTCGACCTCGCCCTTGCCGACGGGCTGCTCGATCTGCGCAAGGTCGCCGGGCAGTTCCGCGGCAGCCCGTTCACCCTCGCGGCGACGATCGATGCCCGCCCCGCCGTGCCGCTGGTCAGCGCCACCGGCAAGCTCGATAAATTCGACCTCGGCGGCTTTCTCAAGGCGATGGCGGAGACCGATCTGCTGACCGGCGCGGTCGATCTCGACCTCACCGGGCGGGGCGCCGGCATCTCGCTCCGCCAGATCATGGCCGGGGTCGACGGCAGGCTGGTCGCGGTGATGGGAAAGGCCGAGCTGGCGACGCCGCTCTTCGACCTGATCGGCGCCGATCTCGCCCAATCGGTGCTGCCCTGGGCGGCGCAGGATCGCAGCACCCACATCAATTGCGCGGTCGTCCGTTTCGATGCCAGGCGCGGCACGGCGACGAGCGACGCCATGCTGCTCGACACCGAGAAGGTCACCATGCAAGGCGCCGGCACGGTCGATCTCGCCAGCGAGCGGATCGCGCTCGTGCTGACGCCGGAGCCGAAGGAGCGCAGCCTGATCAGCTTGGCGACGCCGATCGATGTCGGCGGTACGCTGGCCGCCCCGACCCTGACGCCGGACCGGATGGCGCTCGCCAAGGGTGCCGCCGGCGCGGTGATCGGCAACGTCATCATCCCCTTCGGCTTCCTCGTCCCGCTGATCAGCGGCGGCACCGGCAACGAGAACCCCTGCGTCGCCGCGCTCGCCCAGGCGAAGGCCTCGGGCAGTTCAGCGCGGCCGGGTGCGGCCGTGCAACCGCGCCCGGGCGAAAGCGGCATCGGTGGCGCGCTGCAAGGGGTTGGCAAGGGTCTCCGCAACTTGTTCGGTAACTGATGAAACGCCTCTACAAGACAGCGACGGCGCAGGCGGTCGAAGGCGGCTACGGCGTCGTGCTCGACGAAAAGCGGCTGCTCAGCCCAGCCAAACTTCCCCTAGCCACTCCTAGTTTCGCTCTCGCCGAGGCCATCGCCGCGGAATGGCAGGCGCAGGGAGAAGAGCTGCTTCCGCACACCATGCCGCTGATGCGGCTGGCGAGCACCGCGATCGATCTCGTCGCCAAGCGTCATCACGATGTCGTCGCCGAGATCGCCGCCTATGCCGGCACCGACCTCCTGTGCTATCGCGCCGAGCAGCCGCCCGAGCTCGCCGCGCGGCAGCATGCGATCTGGCAGCCTCTCCTCGACTGGGCGACGCTGCGCTACGATGCGCCGCTCACCGTCACCGCCGGCATCGTCCCGGTGACGCAACCGCCGACGACTCTGCGCGCCCTCGCCGTCGCGGTCGCCGCCTACGAGCCGATGCGGCTTGTCGCCCTGCACGCCATCACCACCGCGACCGGCTCGTTGATCATCGCGCTGGCGCTGCTGGAGGGCGAGATTGACGCCGACGCCGCCTTCGCTGCCGCGCAACTCGACGAGACCTTCCAGATCGAGCGCTGGGGCGAGGATTACGAGGCCGCCGACCGCCGCGCCGCGCTCAAGGCCGATATCGCGACGGCGTCCCGGTTCGCGGCGTTGCTCGACGCACCCTAGCCTGGCGGCGACTACCATATGTTGGGCCGCTCTGCGGCGATGCAGGTGCAATGCAGGCGCCTCCTCTAGGGATAGTGCCATGCCCTGCTTGCGGTTGCCGTCGCTCGCCCCATCTGAAGGGAGCAGCAGCGATCGAGGAGCCCCGCATGACGAAGAGCACGGACGCCAGCACCCGCAAGCCGAAGCTCGTCGGCGTCAACCACATCGCGCTCGAAGTCGGCGATGTCGAGGAGGCGCTCGACTTCTACGGCAAGATCTTCGATTTCACGTTGCGCGGCAAAGGCAAGGGTCAGGCCTTCATCGACATGGGTGACCAGTTCATCGCCCTGATGGAAACCAAGACGCCGCATCGCGATGCCGGCCGCCATTTCGGCATCGTCGTCGACGACCGCTCGGCGATAAAGGCGCTTGCCACCAAAGCCGGGGCCAAGCTGGTCGACGGCCCCTTCATGGATTTCCTCGACCCCTGGGGCAACCGTTTCGAGGTGGTCGACTACGCCGACATCCAGTTCACCAAGGCATCGCACGTCCTGCGCGGCATGGGCCTGACGCTCGAGAAGACCGCCAAGGCGCGCCGCGAACTCGCCGACAAGGGCATGGCGCCCGAGCCCAGCTGAGCGGTTATCTCGCTCGAACACCATATGTTGGGCCCGCATCGGTCGATGCAGGCGGAATGCAGGCGCGACGACTAGGGGTAGCGGTCGTGTTCGCTCGGTTGACGATGACAAAGAGCACCGAACAAAGCAGGAACATAGCGGAAGATGGCACGCTTCGCAAGTCTTTTCCAGTCGCTCCGCCGAGTTGATCACAGGAGTGAAAGGTGAAGCTATTCGGGATGACCGCGGCGCTGGTCCTCGCCCTGTCGAGTGCCGTTCTGCCGGGCGGGGCGAGAGCGGCGGATCTCGGCTGCATCAGCACGACGTTCAACCTCTTGTCGCCGAACGACAAGGTCTGCGTCAGCGATTTCGACGATCCCAAGGTGGCCGGCGTCACCTGTCACATTTCCCAGGCGCGCAAGGGCGGCTGGGGCCAGACGCTGGGGCTCAACGAGGATCCGTCGAATTTCTCTGTCGCCTGCCGCCAGGTCGGGCCGATCAAGATCGAGCTCGGGAAGCTGCCCGAGAGCGAGGAGGTGTTCAGCGAGAAGACGAGCATCTTCTTCAAGGCGACGCGCATCTATCGCCTGCCCGACAAGCGGCACAACACGCTGGTCTATCTCGCCGTCAGCTCGAAGATCGTCAACGGCTCGCCGGCCAACGCCATCAGCACGGTGCCGATCATGCCGTGGGGAGCGCAGTGAGGAGTCGATGACCTGTCGTCACGGTGAAGACGGGATTTCTATTCCGGCCGCCTCGAGCGAGGCCGCGATTTCGGCGAACGATCGGACGAGCGTCAGCGCATCGTCCTTGGACGGCAGAAACCATGCGGCCGCCAGAAAACCGCGGCTCCATCATCGAGCGCGTTGACGACGAGGGCCCGACCGCCGATCAACCGGGCGCCCGCAACGCAGCGGAGGGCGGAATGCGCTGCAGCGCCTTCCGCCCTACATCGCTGCTACGCATTTCCTTCATCCGCATCTGAGCCCGCTGCGCCGGTCGCGTAGAGCGCCGCCAGTCGGCGCGCCGTCTCGCCGATGCGCGCGCGCAA
>DATAQP010000154.1:0-10889 GCA_036264595.1 Allostellaceae bacterium | reverse complement strand
CCAGCCTCGGCTATTACAACCTGACGCACCCCGCCGAGGCGGCGCGGGCGATCGCCGCCTTCGATGGCGAGCAGGCGCTCAACTGGAACGTCGCCGTCGGCATGCTCCGTCCGGATGACAGGCTGCGCCAGGGAATCGATACGGCGCTCGACGGGCTGCTCGCCGATGGCACCATCGCTCGCATCTATGCACGGTACGGCGTGGAGTTGCGGCCGCCGCAATGAGAAGGGAGGACCAGCCATGCGCAGAATGATCATCGTCACGTCCGGGGCCGTCCTGGCGACGCTCGCTGCCGCGCCGGCACTGGCGCAGGCCCAGGGGATGGCCGGGGGCACCGCGACCGGTGGCTATGTCGGCCAAATGAGCGAGGAGCAGATCCGTCAGAAGCTCGCCGGCGAGGGCTTCGCCGAGGTCAGCGACGTCAAGAAGATCCCGATCACCAAGTATCGCTGGACCGCGAAGGCGATGCGCAGCGGCAAGCCGGTCGAAGTCACGATCGACGAGCTCGGCCACGTCTCTGCGAAATAGGGCGCGTACGCTCTACCGTCGCCGGGAAAGCGCCGCGCTAGCCGTCCTTCGCCGGCAGGTGCCCGAGCTTGGCGTAGAGCAGCGCGCCGTCGGTCGGGCGCGGCGCGTGCGACGAGCCGACGGGCGCGCGCACCCAGGTGCCTTGCCGATACGTGCCGTGCTCGTCGGCATAGACGCCGGCAACGATGAAGATCTCCTCGCCGCCGCGGTGGATATGTAGCGGGAAGGATTTGCCGGCGTGCCATTTGACGAGATAGATCCGCTCGGCGCCGTGCTGGTGGAGCGGCATCTCGCTATAGGCATCCGTCTTGCCCTTCTGCCAGGCGGCGGTGTTGGTGTCGATGACGACGCGCGTGCCGTCATCCGCCGCGAACTGGCGCAGCTTGACGAAGAGCGTGCAGCCATCCTTGCTGAACGGCGCATGGCTGGAGCCCGGCGGGTTGCGGATATAGGTGCCGGCCGGATAGTCGCCCTGCTCGTCGCTGAACGTGCCGTCGAGCACGAATATCTCCTCGCCGCCGCCATGCTCGTGCCGCCCGAAGCGGCTGCCGGCAGCGTAGCGCACTAGGCTGGTGGCGCGCGCCACCTCGCCGCCGTCGCGCTCCAGCATCTTGCGTGCGACGCCTTGCATCGGCGAGGGGGTCCACGGCAGCCCTTCCGTCTCGACGACGGCGCGCTGCGTCAGATCGGCATTGATCAGCATGGCGGTCCTCCCGCTCTGGTCCGGGCGGCGAGAGTCGGGGATGGCGCGTCCGCTGTCAAATCGCGCTGGCGTGATCGGCCAGGCCGAATACCTCTTCGGGCTCGCTCAGCCCCTTGACCGGGTGAAAGCCGAGCGAGACGAGCGGGCGGCGGCAGGCGCCGGCGAAATCATGCGAGACGAGCAGGGGTCGACCCAGCCGCTTGGTCAGCGTCTCGAGCCGAGCGGCGAGATTGACCGCCGGCCCGATGGCGGTGAAGTCGAGTCGGTCGACGGCGCCGACATTGCCGAGGATGATGTCGCCGATATGCAGGCCGACGCCGATGCGGAACTCGCTGCGCTCCGCGGCGCGGCGCGCAGCGTTGAGCTCGGCGATGCGCGCGAAGCTCTCATCGACGGCGGCGAGCGCGGATTCCACCGCATCCGCCGGGGCCCAGGCGCCGAGCGGAAAGATCGCCAGCAGCCCGTCGCCCATGAATTTCAGCACCTCGCCGCCGCGCGCCTGGACCGGCGCCGCCATGGCATCGAAATAATCGTCGAGCAGAGCGATGAGCTCCTCGCCGGGCAGCCGGTCGGACAGCGAGGTGAAGCCGCGCATGTCGCTCGCCAGGATGATGGCGCTCATGCGCTCGCCCTGGGCGCGGCGGATGTCGCCATCGAGGATGCGCTGCCCGGCGGTGCGGCCGAGATAGATGTTGAGCAGCGTGCCGGCGAGGCGATGCATCGAGCGCGCCTCGATGACCACGGCGAGCACCGGCAGGATGGCGGCGATCAGCGCGAGATCGGCGTCGTTGAAGCCGCCGGCCCGGTCCGTCGTCCAGGTCGTCGCCTGGTGGCGGCCGTTGAAGAAGGTGAGCGGGCAGGCGAAATAGCCGGTCGCGCCGCCGCCGCGCAATTTCCCGAGCAGCGGATAGGGAGCGATCGACTCGGCATCTTCGAGGCGGAAATGCACGGTGGCGCCGCTCTCGATGACGCTGCGGATCGGGCTCTCGAAATAATCGGCGGTCTCCTGCACGCCATAGCCGACGCGCAGTACCTCGGTGACGCGGCGGTCGCGCCACCAGCGGAAATTCAGCCCGACGATCTGCGGATGCAGGGTGAAGACCGAGAGGCTGATGCGCGTCACCGCGAGGCCGGCGCCGAGCAGGCGCCAGCACAGCGCGTCGAAGAATTCCGCGTCGCGCGCGATGCGACGGCCTTCGCCGAGCAGCCACTGCACGAGATCGGGCTCGACCACCGGCGTGCCGGCGCTGTCGTACTGGCCGACGATCTGGATGAGATCAGCGGTATCGCCGTTGGCGACCGGGCGGTCGCCGGCCGGCAGTCGCATCGTCGCCGCGCGCGTGTTCGCCATTAGCCCCATGCCAGCGCTACTCTGCCGCGGCGCTGGCGCTTGCGCGCTTCGCCGTGGGCGGCTCGGCGAGCACAGCGAGCAGGGTCTCGTGGATCTCCTTCAGCTTGCTGTCATGCTCGACCTTCAAGCCGAAGATGTTCTTGACGTAGAAGACGTCGACGACCTTCTCGCCATAGGTCGAGATCTTGGCGCTCGATATCTGCAGATTGATACCGGTGAGGGCGCGCGTCAGCTCGAAGAGCAGGCCGGGACGATCGCGGCCGTTGACCTCGATGATGGTGTGCTCGGCGCTCGCCATGTTGTCGATGAGGACGCGCGGCGTCACCGTGAAGATGCTGGTGCGGCTGACATAGGCGGTCGGGCGCGCGAGCTCGAGATGCGGCTTCAGCCGGCCGCTCAGCACGTTCTCGAAATGCACGGCGAGGCGGGCCAGCTTGTCCGGGCGGTCGAAGGCGCCGCCGCTCGAATCCTGCACCCAGAACGTATCGAGGGCCATGCCGTTGGCCATCGTCATGATGCGCGCGTCGACGATGTTGGCGCCCGACACGGCGAGCGCGCCGGCGACGCGCGAGAAAAGCCCGGGATGATCCGCGGCGTAGAGCGTGATCTCGGTGACGGCGCGCTGCGCGTCGACCCGCTTCTCGACGGTGAGCGGCGCGGCGTCGCGCTCCGCCTCGCGCATGAGGCGCGCGTGCCGCGCATGTGTCTCGGCGTCGAAGGACAGCCAGTAGAAGGGATAGCCGCGGGCGACGAAGGCGGCGAACTCCTCGGCGCTGAACTCGGGCAGCAGCTTGCGCACGGCTTCCTGCGCGGCGGCGACGCGGCGGTCGCGCGCCTCGGCGACGAGGCCGCCCGACATGACGTCGACGGCGCGGGCATAGAGCTCGCGCAGCAGCGTCGCCTTCCAGCCGTTCCACGTCTTCGGCCCGACGGCGCGGATATCGACGACGGTGAGGACGAGCAGCAGCTTCAAGCGCTCCGGCGATTGCACCTGCTCGACGAAATCCTGGATGGTCTTCGGATCGTCGATGTCGCGCTTGAACGCCGTGTTGCTCATCAGGAGATGCCAGCGCACCAGCCAGGCGACCTGCTCGGTCTCCTCGGCGGTGAGGCCGAGCCGCGGGCAGAGCTTCTCGGCGACCTCCTGGCCGAGCACCGAGTGGTCGCCGCCGCGCCCCTTGGCGATGTCGTGCAGCAGGACGGCGAGATAGAGCGCGCGGCGCGAGGCGACGGTGCCGACGACGGCGGTGCTCAGCGGGTGCTCGTCCCTGAGCGCGCCGCTCTCGATGCGCGCGAGGATGCCGATGGCGATCAGCGTGTGTTCGTCGACCGTGTGGATGTGATACATGTCGTACTGCATCTGCGCGACGACGCGGCCGAAATCCGGCACGAAGCGGCCGAAGACGCCGGCCTCGTTCATGCGGCGCAAGTGGATCTCGGGCTCCTTGCGCGAGGTCAGGATCTCGAGGAAGAGGCGGTTCGCCTCGGCATCCTCGCGCAAGGCTGGCGTGATCAGCCGCAGATTCTGCGTGATCAGGCGCAGCGCCTTGGGGTGGATGTCGAGATCGTGCAGCTGCGCCGCGTGGAAGAGGCGGATGAAATTGACCGGGTCGTCCTTGAAGGCGCTGTCCTTGGCGACGGTGAGGCGCCCGGCATCGACGGCAAAGCCGGCGACCGTCTTGCGGCGGAACGAGAAGCCCGACCAGCGGAAGCGCGGCTTCTTCTCCTGCTCGGCCTCGAGCACGGCGAGGAAGATGCGCGTCAGATCGCCGACATCCTTGGCGATCAGGAAATAATGCTTCATGAAGCGCTCGACGCCGCGCGTCCCGGCATGGTCGGTATAGCCCATGCGGCGGCCGATCTCGCCCTGCACGTCGAAGGTCAGCCGTTCCTCGGCGCGGCCGGCGAGATAATGCAGATGACAGCGCACCGTCCAGAGGAAATTCTCCGCCCGGGCGAAGCGCACCGATTCCTTCTCCGAGAGCACGCCGAGCTCGACGAGCTTGCCGACATCGTCGATGCAATAGACGTATTTGGCGATCCAGAAGAGGCCGTGCAGGTCGCGCAAGCCACCCTTGCCCTCCTTGACGTTGGGCTCGACATGATAGCGCGAATCGCCGAGCCGCTGATGGCGCGCGTGGCGCTCGGCGAGCTTGGCGGCGACGAACTCACCGGCGCTGTCCTTGACGATCTCGGCCTCGAAGCGGCGCTTCAGATCGTCGAAGACCTGCTCGTCGCCCCAGATATAGCGCGCCTCGAGCATCGCGGTGCGGATCGTCATGTCGGCGCGCGCCTGGCGCAGGCACTCCTCGACCGAGCGCGCCGCCTGGCCGATCTTGAGGCCGATATCCCACAGCGTGTAGAGCATGTACTCGATGACCTGCTCGGCATGCGGCGTCATCTTGTAGGGCAGCAGGAAGAGCAGATCGATGTCGGAATGCGGCGCCAGCTCGCCGCGGCCATAGCCGCCGACCGCGACCATCGCGAGATGCTCGCCGGCGGTGGGGTTGGCCAGCGGATAGACATGGGTGACGGTGAAATCGTGCAGCACGCGGACCAGCTGGTCCATCAGGAAGCAATGCTCGCGCACCGTCTGGGCGCCGGGGGCGCCGGAATCGAAGCGCCGGCGGATCTCGTCATAGCCGTCCTTGAGCGCCGTCTTGAACAGCGCGACGAGCGGCGCCCGGTCGCCATTGGCGGTGCCGGGCAGCAAGGCGAGCGCGTCGAGCGCCTCGCCGAGCGCTCTGCGGTCGACGATGTCGCGCTGTCTGGTGATGAGCCCCATGACGAACCCAGGTGGTTACGCCGCCATCATATACCAATCCCCCGCATGTAGCTCCTCTCCCGCAAAGCGGGTCCCCCGCATTGCGCGGAGAGGGGCTAAGATGGGTTGCCACGCCCTGCGGAAAGGACAAGCGATGGAGCTTACCCTTGCCGGCCGCGCCGCGCTCGTCACCGGCGGCAGCGCCGGGCTCCTCGCACACGGCCCTGGCCGGCGGGGGCCCGCCCCCCTGCTCGTTCTGTCACGCCCCGATCGGGTACTTGCCCCGATTTGAACACACGATCATCCGATCGGGCGCGGCAAAATCACCCGGTGGGGGTTGCAGGGTGATCTTCTGCCGCTGTCGACCATCACGCTTGTGCTGGGTGGCCTTTGACCCCTCGCCAGTTCGATGCGGATTCACCTCGGGAAGAGCCTGCGCCGCGCTCGCTCCCGGGGGGATCTGCGTCCGGTTCCGGCCAGCGCAAGCTCATGGCGGTGCTTGCCGCAGACGTCGTCGGCTACAGCCGGCTGATGGAGGCGCAGGAAGAATATACCCACACATGGCTGATGCGCCTGCGCTCCGAGGTGCTCGACCCCGGCATCCTCGCCAATCGTGGATATCTCATCAAGAACACCGGCGACGGCTTCCTGGCGGTATTCCGCAGCGCCTACGATGCGACCCAGTGCGCGCTCTTCCTGCAGCGGTCGATTGCCGCGCAGACAGCCGAGCAGCCGCCCGCCCAGCGGATCAGCTTCCGCATGGCCGTCAACGTCGCCGACGTCATCATCGAGAAGGATGACATCTTCGGCGACGGCGTCAATGTCGCGGCCCGTCTTCAGACCTATGCCGAGCCCGGCGGCATCGTCGTCTCGGGCGCCGCCGCCGAGCAGATCCGCAGCGGTCTCGGCGTCGGCGCGGTCGATCTCGGCGATCTGCATCTGCGCAATCTCGCCCGCCCCGTCCGGGTGTTCGCGTTGCGCGTTCAGGCCGCGCCGCCAAGGCTGATCGGCGACGCCCTCGCCGGATCCGAGCCGCGGCCCTCCATCGCCGTGCTCCCGTTCCGCAAGCATCAGACCGATCCGCAGGAGAGCTATTTCGCCGACGGTATCGTCGACGACATCATCCACGCGCTCGCCGCGCTGAAGGAGCTGTTCGTCATCTCGCGCGGCTCGACCCTCGGCTATGGCGGCGCGACGATCGATGTCCGCGCGATCGGCCGCGAGCTCGGGGTACGCTATGTGCTGTATGGCAGCGTGCGGCGTGCCGGCGGAAGGCTCAGGATAGGCACCGAGCTCAGCGATACGGAAACCGGCACCGTCATTCGCTCCGACCAGTATGACGGAAGCCTCGCCGACCTCTTCGCGCTGCAGGACCGCATCTCCATCAACATCATCAAGACGATCGCCCCGCAGGTGCACGAGCGGGAACTGATGCGAACGATGCGCAAGCACCCGCAGAACATGACCGCTTACGATCTCGTACTGCAGGCGCTCGATCTCCTATACCGGATGGACTACGAATCCTTCTCGCGTGCGCGGGGTCTGCTGCAGCAGGCCATGGCGCACGATCCCGACTACGCACCGGCCTTTGCCTACACAGCCTATTGGTACGTGTTCCGTGTCGGCGAGATGGGGTCGTCCGATCCGGACGCGGATGCCGCCGCCGCAATCCGCCACGCCGCTGCCGCGATCGAGCGCGGCGGCGACGACGCCCTGTCGCTCACGATCTACGGGCATGTCCTGTCCTTCCTGCTCAAGGACTATCAGCGAGCGATCTCATATCTCGATCGTGCCACTGCCGCCGGTCCCAGCTCGGCGATGGCGTGGACGATGAGCAGCGCGACCTGCGGCTATCTCGGCGAAGGCGCGAAGGCGGTTGAGCGCGCCGAGCTGGGCGTCCGCCTGTCGCCGCTCGATGCGCGCATCTTCTGGCATGAGGGCATTCTCGCCCAGGCGCATTATGTCAGCGGCGACTACGAGAAAGCCCTGGACTGGGTGTCCAGCGCTCTCGAGCGCAACAATTCCATCCGCTTCAACCTCCGCACGCTGATTGCCAGCCTCGCGGCGCTCGGACGCGCGGACGAGGCCGCCCGGGCCGCCCAGCACCTGCTTCGCGTGCAGCCCGAGTTTCGCTTGGGGGTTTACGCCAAACGCTGTCCGTTCCAGGCCGCGATATTGAACGAATGGATCGCCCGCTTGCGCTCGGCGGGACTGCCCGACTGACGCGGGCCGTCGACAGGGGGTGCGCAACGAAGGAGGAGGGTGGCATGACGGGGAACACGGGCAACACCGGCAATGCCGGCCTCTCCGGCGACGCCGGCGGCGGCTGGTTCCTGCCCGACCGGGTCGACCTGCCCTTCGTGACCGAGCTTGATCCGGCCAGCAACCCGATCAGCAACCAGCGGCGAACGCAGCTGGCACAATTTCCGCGGCGGAGCTGGTCGGCGAGATGGAATGCCTGGCTCGTCCTGGACGAATTCGCCGACCAGGCCTGGAAGCCGCCGGCCAAGCTGGCGCTGAACGCGGTACTGGCGGCAAAGAAGCCCGACGCCCAGGAGATCGACGATCTGGTGCTCGCCGCCCAGAACGAGCGGGCCGATGCGATGGGCGAGATCCTCTCCCAGGACGTCGAGTTCATCAGCGACTTCATGGGCCTCCTCACCATCACGCCGGGCTCCCATCCGAAGACCTATCGCGTCCTCCACATCGCGAGCCTGATCGGCTCGTTCATCGCTCTGCATTTCAAGGGCAGCAAGGTCGACGGCTACGAGCGGGTGCGGCCGTCCCAGCTCTGCCCCGCGCTCCTGCCGCCGGTTCCGGTGCCGGGTCATGCCTCCTTTCCCAGCGGCCATTCGACGCAAGCCCATCTGATGGCGGGCTGTATCGGCTACCTCCTGGACCAGGCGGCCCTTCCCCAGCCCGATCGCGATGCGCTGACGATCGATCTCGGGGTCCTCGCCGACCGGGTCGCGCGCAACCGGGAAATTGCCGGCCTCCATTACGAGAGCGATTCCAAGGGCGGCGCGGCGCTGGCGGCCAGCGTGCTGGCCACCCTGACCAACAACAATGCCGCTGTTCCGGCCGGTGTCGTCGCGATGTTCGACGACGCCATCACCGAAGCGATAGGCGAGTGGCCATGAGCGGCGGGACGAGCACCAGAAAGACGGGGAGCGGCAAGGCTGGCGCCGGCGAGAACGGCCGCGGCGAGAACGGTCACGGCGACGAACGTGACTTCGCCGAATTGCTGAAGGAAATCAACGAGACCACCCGTGTTTTCCACCCGCCCGCAAATTTCGACCCCCGGTA
Source organism: Allostellaceae bacterium (assembly GCA_036264595.1). Taxonomy (GTDB): domain Bacteria; phylum Pseudomonadota; class Alphaproteobacteria; order ATCC43930; family CGMCC-115725; genus URHD0088. The sequence goes on along the minus strand of DATAQP010000154.1, from coordinate 2,237 downwards.
TGCCAACCCCGAGCTTCTCGCTCGCTTCGGCATTCCGCCCAAGCCCGATCGGCTGACGCGGCCCGGGGAATACGCGTTCTGGTGGCGATTCTTCTCGCCGCCGCTGCGCTTCGTCACCGCGCCCCCGCGATTCGTCTTCCTGCTGGCTCCCGGGATCCGCTTCAACCAGCTGACTTCGCTGCGCGCCGGCGGCACGCGCTACGAAACGAGTTCCAACTGGTCGGGCGGCTACATCACGCCGAAAGACGATCGCGTGTTCACCGAAATCCGCGGAAGCTGGCAGGTGCCGACGCCATCGCCGCCCGGCCAGCCGCCCGCCGACGGGGACTACCACTGCTCGACCTGGATCGGTCTCGACGGCCAGAGGCTTTATCACAACTCGTCCCTGCCGCAGATCGGCACCGTCCAGTCGGTCGCCGTCGTCAATGGTCAGGCGAATCCCCCGGTGGCGTCTTCCTGGTGGCAATGGTGGGAGCGCGGCCATCTCAATCCGCCGGTCGCCCTGCCGCTCGCGGTGAAGCCGGGCGACCTGATGATGGCGGAACTCATCGTCGTCAATCCGACGCTGGTGCGCTTCTTGATCAAGAATCAGACCACCGGGGATTTCTTCCCCCCCTTCGAAAAGCCGCCCCCGACATCGACCGTTCCGCTGACCGTCTCCGGCGCGACCGTCGAATGGATCACCGAGCGCCCCAAGCGCCTCGATCGCGACGAGCTCTATCGGCTGCCCGATTACGGCACCGTGCTCTTCAGCAATTGCGGCGCCGTGGCGGCGCGCACATCGGGCGCGGCGCGCCTCGACCAGACCCTGCCGGGCGCCAAGCTGATCAACATGTTCGAGATCCGGGAGCAGCCGCACCGCATCGCCGACATCTCCGTCGCCGAGCGCCAAGGGGACGAGGAGGTCGCGACGTTCTTTCGGTGAGACGGTGAGGCGCCCCTCGCCCCGCCGAGAGAGGGAGGGACCCGTCGTGAAGCGACGGGAGGGTGAGGGGCCACGCCGCTTCGGAGTTGGACCCGGGAAACCGTCGTCGTGATGCGGGTCTCGCTTACTAACGAAATCCCACCACTCCGACCCCGATTCCACGGAGCTTATAGACGAATGGTAACAGTCACGCTTTCAAGCGGCACACCGTGGTTCGCGGCGAAGGCCGCCTTTAGGGCTGCGTCCGACATCTGCACCGGCGCATCAGTGGCGGGAATGGGAGTCGGCGACCGCACATGTTGCCATTTTAGGGTAGCGAGATCGATGCCGAGGTCGGCGATATTGCGATACAAAACCGGACCAAAGACCCTTGGCCACAGGTTTGGTTTGGCAATTCGTGCGACCTTGCTGATGCAGATCCGCGAACGTCCCGGTTCCCCGGACGGCACGATATCCGAAATAACGCCTACCAAGAAACCGGACCCGTGCGGCTCGGTTCCGGTCGCGGCCGGCCAGTTGTCGCGCTCTGCGAGCGCTTTGCGCTCGTTCTGCGCGCAAACAAGATACTTTTGCTGACGGGCGCGGGACACTGTCACCCGCCAGTGTTGGCTTCCACCCTGCGCAATGATTGTATCGGCGCCCTCCACCGTGAGAACCAGCATGGTATCCGTCATCGACCTCTCCTTCTACAAACGTTCAATTACGTATCTTATACGAACGTATGCACCACCGCAAGACCAGGTCACATACAGGCTGGACCATGTGGGTGCGCGGGCCCGCATCAGCCGCAGGGCCGGTGGAACAATCGCCTTTGCTGATTTCTCAGGGAGGCTGTCGGCCCTGCCTACGATAGCGGCCATCTTTCGGGATCGCCTACTTGCTTCACGTCGGGATGCACCCGTAGGAGAAGGGGCGCTTTCAGAACCCAAATTTCGGCGAAGCGGTTCTTCCATGGCGAGGTGAGCCGCTGGCACTCCTCTCCTGAAAGGTGGCCAAGATTGTTGCGTACTACGAGCCGAGTGTCTCTTGGGTAGCCCTTCCTAGCCTTCTGCTCTACGACGCGGGCGAGAGCCTCGCGCGCCTTCTCCTCCTCATCGTCTGGCGAGTATGGCTCCAAGCGTAGATACTCACCGAAATCGCGACGGCTCGCATCGACCAGCAGCTTGCGACGTCGATTCCACTGCGCCTTGCGGCGCTCAAATTCGCGGTACTCGTCTTCGATCTTACGGCCGCTTTCGTCAGCCCACACCGATTCGAATTGCAGTTGGCGGCGGTCGCGAAAGACGATACGAAAATCTGGAAACTGTTCGCG
>DATAQP010000143.1:0-2522 GCA_036264595.1 Allostellaceae bacterium | reverse complement strand
GAAGCCGACATGGTCTTCAAGGCGATCGGACAGATCCCGGTACCTGACCCGCTGCGCGACGGGAGCGCCGACATCCTCGAGCTGCGCGACGGCAGGATCGCGGTCAACGACTCGCGCGCGACGTCGCTGTCGGGCGTATGGGCGGGCGGCGACTGCATTGCCGGCCCCGATCTGACGGTCCAGGCGGTGCAGGACGGCAAGATCGCCGCGCAGGCGATCGACCGGCGCCTGCGAATGGTAGCGTAGCGGAGGCGTTCGATGGCCGATCTGAGATGCAGCTTCGCCGGCATTGCCTCGACGAACCCGTTCTGGCTCGCCTCGGCGCCGCCTACCGACAAGGAATACAACGTCGTGCGCGCCTTTCGTGCCGGCTGGGGCGGCGTCGTGTGGAAGACGCTCGGCGAGGATCCGCCGATCGTCAATGTCACGTCGCGCTACGGCGCCGTCCATCTCGACGGCCGCCGCATGATGGGGTTCAACAATATCGAGCTGATCACCGACCGGCCGCTCGACATCAATCTGCGCGAGATCAAGCAGGTCAAGCGAGACTGGCCCGATCGCGCCGTCGTCGTCTCGTTGATGGTGCCGTGCGAGGAGGATTCCTGGAAGCGCATCCTCGCGGCGGTCGAGGAGACCGGCGCCGACGGCGTCGAGCTCAATTTCGGGTGCCCGCACGGCATGAGCGAACGCGGCATGGGCGCGGCGGTCGGCCAGGTGCCCGACTATGTCGAGATGGTGACGCGCTGGTGCAAGGCGCATACGCGCATGCCCGTCCTCGTCAAGTTGACGCCGAACGTCACCAACATTCTCGCCCCGGCGCGCGCCGCCAAAGCCGGCGGCGCCGACGGCGTCTCGCTCATCAACACCGTGAGCTCGATCACCGGCGTCGATCTCGACCGCATGTCGCCGTTGCCGATGGTCGACGGCAAGGGTACGCATGGCGGCTATTGCGGCCCGGCGGTGAAGCCGATTGCGCTCAACATGGTGGCCTCGATCGCTCGCGACGCCGAGTGCGCCGGACTGCCGATCTCGGGCATCGGCGGCATCGCAACCTGGCGCGACGCGGCGGAGTTCATCGCGCTCGGCGCCGGCAATGTTCAAATCTGCACCGCGGCGATGCATTACGGCTTCAAGATCGTCGACGACATGATCGACGGACTTGCCAATTGGATGGACGAGAAAGGCTACGCAAAGGTCGCCGATTTCGCCGGACGCGCGGTGCCCAATTTCTGCGATTGGCAGCATCTCAACATCAACTACAAGCTGATCGCCAGGATCGACCAGACGCTCTGCATCAAATGCGGCCTCTGCCACATCGCCTGCGAGGACACCGCGCACCAGGCGATCGCGGCGCAGCGCATCGACGGCGCGCGGCGCTACGAGGTCATCGACGCCGAATGCGTCGGCTGCAATCTCTGCCAGCATGTCTGTCCGGTGCCGGATTGCATCGCCATGGTGGAGGTCGCCACGGGCCTGCCGCCTTCCGACTGGAGCCACGACGCGCGCAACCCCCATCGTGTCACCGCCCGATGAAGGACGGGGTGGGTATGCCCACTGCCCTCGGCGAAAGTAGGCTTGCGGCGCCCGTCGCGATAGATATTCGTAACCTGTCGCTCACCTTCTCGACGGGCGACGTGCCGGTGCACGCTCTCGCCGACATCGACCTGTCGATCCGTCGCGGCGAATTCGTTTCGCTCATCGGTCCCTCGGGTTGCGGCAAGACGACGCTGATGCGTCTCGTCGCCGATCTCGAAACGCCGAGCGGCGGCAGCATCGCGGTGAACGGCGTCAGTCCCGAGGCGGCGCGGCTGCAGCGCGCCTATGGCTACGTCTTCCAGGCACCGGCGCTCTATTCCTGGCGCAGCGTCATGCGCAACATCATGCTGCCGCTCGAGATCATGGGCATGCACGCGGCCGAACGGAAGGCGCGCGCCGTCAAATACCTGGCGATGGTCGGCCTCTCGGGCTTCGAGCGCAAATTCCCCTGGCAGCTCTCGGGCGGCATGCAGCAGCGCGTCTCGATCGCCCGCGCCCTCTCCTTCGAGCCAGAGCTCCTGCTCATGGACGAGCCCTTCGGCGCCCTCGACGAGATCACCCGCGACCATCTCAACGAGCAGCTCCTGCGCCTCTGGGAGAAGACCGGCAAGACGGTGATCTTCGTCACCCATTCGATCGCCGAGGCCGTCTTCCTGTCGAACCGGATCGTCGTCATGAGCCCGCGCCCGGGCCGCATTCTCGAGATCATCGAGAGCGACCTGCCGGCCGATCGCGGGCTCGACATCCGCGAGACGACGCGTTTCATCGACATCGCGCATCGCGTGCGGCAGGCGCTGCGGGCCGGGCACAGCTATGACGAGTGAGCGATTGGCAAGCGATCGACGGGGCGACCGCATCCTGCCGGTCGCGGCGGTGCTCGCCGTCGTCCTCGTCATCTGGTACGGCGCCGCCATAGTTCTCAACGGACCGCAGACAAGCGAGCTGCTCGACAATCTCGGGACTCCCTGGTCGGTGTCCGACTTCAT
>DATAQP010000139.1:0-3656 GCA_036264595.1 Allostellaceae bacterium | reverse complement strand
GTGGCAGGGCGAGCGAGAGCTGCTGCGCCACCGCCTCACCGATATCGATCGTGTCGCCGGCAAGAAGCTCGTAGACCTCGTCCTCGACCGCGAGGTCGTCGGGCGGCGCCTGACGCCGATAGAGCACCGTCGCCCTGTCGGTCACCCGGCTGGCGAAGGGCTCGAGGGTGACGCCGCAGATCTGGACGACATCGGCGGTGAGCTCGGCGGACAGGTTTATGTCGCGGCCCTGACGCACCAGCCGGACGGTGGCGGCGAGAGAGTCGAGCGCGACGATATCGAAACGGCGCGCCAGCGCCGCGCGCTCCGCCTCGCTGGCTGTGAGCTGATAAACCATCGCATCCGCGCCGAGCCGGGTGGTCGAGACCGGTCGCGAGAATTCGAGCGAAGGCGACGTAGAGGCGGTCATTACGGCATGCCCGGCGGCGCACCGAAGAATACCTTGCCGGCGCGGAGGCCGGCGGCCGGCTGCGCCGCGACGGTGGCCGCGCAGCGTCGCAGATAGGCGACCATGGCGTCGATATGACTTTCCTCGGGCGAAACCGTGCCGTAGAGGTTGCGCCGCAGCGCCTCGGCGAGCGGTGCCGCATCTGCCGCAAGCAGCCCGGTCTCGTAGGCGCCGACCCGGCCGTAGAAACCCTGCGCCATCGTCTTGATGTGGCGGCCGACGCCGAGATCGCCGACGCCCATCTCGCGCAGGCTGCGATCGAAATCGGTGAACATGACATCGAACAGCTCCTGGGCGAGCTCCGCCGTTTGCGGTCCCAGGGCCTTGAGGCGGTTGAGCACGAGGAAACCATGCAAGGCGACCAGCTCGAAACGGCCGTCGAACGTGTCGGGCACGCCGAAATCGGTAAAAAACACCGGCTCCCTTGCCTGCTCGACGATGCTCTCATAGAGGCGCATGGCGGCATCGCGATGGCGATTGCGACGAAACAGCGATGCAAGCGACATGAAAGCGTCCGGGCCTCGATTTTGGGGCAGCGGTTGACACCCTACCGCGCAGGAGTGCAATTTACGATGCGAAGATGGGCGGGGGAGCCCCGATATTCAATTGAGGCCGCGGCCAGCCCCCCGCCGGCCGCCGCGGCGTTGGGAAGTACCTCGCTATGCCGAACCGACGATCCCGGGTGAAGCTGCTGCGTTGCGCACTCGTCGCCCTCGCTCTCGCCGCCTGCCAGCCGACCATCGATCAGCGCGGCAATCTGCCCGACAAGAACAAGGTGGCGGAGATCGAGCCGGGGGTGACGACCAAGGAGATGGTCTCGCAGATCCTCGGCACGCCGTCGAGCGTTTCGACCTTCAGCGACAGGACCTGGTACTATATCAGCCGGCGGACCCAGCAGACAGCCTTCTTCGACCCCGAGGTGCTCGATCAGCAGGTCGTCGTCGTCGCCTTCGACGAGGGCGGCGTCGTGCGCGAGGTTCAGCACCTCAATCTCGCCGACAGCCGGCAGGTCGACCCGACCAGCCGCGAAACGCCCTCGGCCGGCAGGGAGCTCGGCTTCGTGGAGCAGCTGATCGGCAATCTCGGCAAGTTCAATCCGGGCGAAGGCGCGACCAAGGCCTTCAAGCGCAGCCCCGGCGGCGCCAGCGGAACCTGATACCACCCCTGACGACGAAAAGGCCCCGGATCCTTGGCGGATCCGGGGCCTTTTTAACGTCGCGACGCGTCAGTGGCCGCCGGCGAGCATCGCCAGCAGCAGGATGGCGACGATGTTGATGATCTTGATCATCGGGTTGACGGCCGGGCCGGCAGTGTCCTTGTAGGGATCGCCTACCGTGTCCCCGGTCACCGCCGCCTTGTGGGCGTCGGAGCCCTTGCCGCCGTGATGACCCTCCTCGATGTACTTCTTCGCGTTGTCCCAGGCGCCGCCGCCCGAGGTCATCGAGATGGCGACGAAGATGCCAGTCACGATGGTGCCGAGCAGCATGGCGCCGAGGGCGCTGAACGCAGCCGTCTGGCCGGCGATCCAGTTGACCACGAAGTAGAGGACAATCGGCGCCAGCACGGGAAGCAGCGACGGGAGGATCATCTCCTTGATCGCCGCCCGCGTCAGCATGTCGACGGCACGGCCATAATCGGGCTTGGCCTTGCCCTCCATGATGCCCTTGATCTCCTTGAACTGACGGCGCACCTCGACAACCACCGCGCCGGCGGCGCGGCCGACCGCCGTCATGCCCATCGAGCCGAAGAGATAGGGCAGCAGGCCGCCGATGAAGAGGCCGACGACGACGAAGGGATCCTGCAGCGCGAACTTGACGTCGAGCGTCGGGAAATAGTGCTTGAGATCCTCGGTATAGGCGGCGAAGAGGACGAGTGCCGCGAGCCCGGCCGAGCCGATCGCATAGCCCTTGGTCACCGCCTTGGTCGTGTTGCCGACGGCGTCGAGCGCGTCGGTCGTCTTGCGCACGTCCTTCGGCAAATCGGCCATCTCGGCAATGCCGCCGGCATTGTCGGTGACCGGACCATAAGCATCGAGGGCGACGATCATGCCGGCCAGGGCCAGCATCGTCGTCGCCGCCAGGGCGATGCCGAAGAGGCCGGCGATGAGGAACGGCACGATGATGCCGCCGCAGATCACGAGCACCGGCAGGGCGGTCGCCTCCATCGAGATGGCGAGGCCCTGGATGACGTTGGTGCCGTGGCCGGTGGTCGAGCTCTGCGCGATGCTGCGCACCGGGCGATACGCGGTCGAGGTGTAATACTCGGTGATCCAGACGATGAGGCCGGTGACGGCGAGGCCAACGATGGCGCAACCGAACAGCCCGCCGCCGCTGATCACCGTGCCGTTCGCCATCTTCATCGTCGCGCCGAAGCCGAGCTGGAGATGGATGACGACGGCGATCAGTGCGGCCGAGATGATGCCGGTGACGACGAGCCCCTTATAGAGCGCCGCCATGATGTTGTTGGAGGAGCCGAGGCGGACGAAATAGGTGCCGATGACCGAGGCGATGATGCAGACGCCGCCGATGACGAGCGGCAGCAGCATCATGGTGTCGCGCAGCGCGCCCTCGAAGAAGATGTTGCCGAGCAGCATCGTCGCGACGATGGTCACCGCATAGGTCTCGAAGAGGTCAGCCGCCATGCCGGCGCAGTCACCGACATTGTCGCCGACATTGTCGGCGATGACGGCGGGGTTGCGCGGGTCATCCTCGGGAATGCCCGCCTCGACCTTGCCGACGAGGTCGGCGCCGACATCGGCGCCCTTGGTGAAGATGCCGCCGCCGAGCCGGGCGAAGATCGAGATCAGCGAGGCACCGAAGCTGAGCGCCACCATGGCCTCGAGCACGGGGCGGAGATCCGCCGCCGGCAGCGTCGAGCGCAGGAACCAGTAATAGCCGCCGACACCGAGCAGGCCGAAGCCGACGACCAGCATGCCAGTGATGGCGCCCGATTTGAAGGCGATGTCGAGGCCGGCGGCGAGGCCGCTGCGCGCCGCCTGGGCGGTGCGCACATTGGCGCGCACCGAGACGTTCATGCCGACATAGCCGGCGGCACCTGAGAGGACGGCGCCGATCAGGAAGCCGACCGCGACGCGCAGGCCGAGCATCACGCCCAGGATGATGAGGATAACGATTCCGACGATGGCGATCGTTGTGTACTGGCGGTTGAGGTAGGCGCGGGCGCCCTCCTGAACCGCCACGGCGATCTC
>DATAQP010000121.1:0-2150 GCA_036264595.1 Allostellaceae bacterium | reverse complement strand
GCGTCGGGACAAAGGTGGCGAGGCGGGCGAGCACGCCCCGATTGTCGCAGATTCGTGCTTAATGAAGGGCTTACCGGGCCCTCCCGCTTAGCGCCGCTTCAGCGCCGCCGCGCCGGCGTAGATCGCCTGGTCGTCCAACTCTTCCTCGATGCGCAGCAGCTGGTTCCACTTCGCCAGCCGGTCGGAGCGGGAAAGCGAGCCGGCCTTCAGCTGGCCGCAGCCGGTGGCGACCGCCAGGTCGGCGATCGTGGTGTCCTCGGTCTCGCCGGAGCGGTGGCTCATCACCGCGGTGTAGGCGGCCTTGTGCGCCATCTCGACGGCGTCCAGCGTCTCCGACAGCGTACCGATCTGGTTGACCTTGATCAGGATCGAGTTGGCGAAGCCTTGGTCGATGCCGATCTTCAGCCGCGCCGGGTTGGTGACGAAGACGTCGTCACCGACCAGCTGCACCTTCTTGCCGAGCCGCTGGGTGAGCAGCTTCCAGCCGTCGAAGTCGTCCTCGGCGCAGCCGTCCTCGATGGTGACGATCGGATAGCGCTCGACCAGCCCTTCGAGGAAGTCGACCATGCCAGCGGCGTCGAGCGTCTTGCCCTCGCCGGTCATGCGGTAGCGGCCGTCCTTGAAGAACTCGCTGGCGGCCGCGTCGCAGCCGAGCTGGAAGTCCTCGCCGCCACGATAGCCGGCGCGCTCGCCGGCGGTCATGATGAAGCCGAGCGCCTCGTCGGCGTTGGCGAAGTTCGGGGCGAAGCCGCCCTCGTCGCCGACGTTGGTCGGCTGGCCCGCCTCGGCAAGCGCCTTCTTCAGCGCATGGAATATCTCCGCGCCCATGCGCAGCGCGTCGGCGAAGGTCGGCGCGCCGGTCGGCAGCACCATGAACTCCTGGAAATCGAGCGGATTGTCGGCGTGGGCGCCGCCGTTGATGATGTTCATCTGCGGCACCGGCAGCACGCAGGCGGAGACGCCGCCGACGTACTTGTAAAGCGGCAGCTCGCGGGTCTTGGCCGCCGCCTTCGCCGCCGCCAGCGAGACGCCGAGGATGGCGTTGGCGCCCAGGCGGCTCTTGTTGGCGGTGCCGTCGAGCTCGATCAGGATGCGGTCGAGCCGGCGCTGGTCCTCGGCCTCGGCGCCGGAGAGCGCGTCGAAGATCTCGCCCATCACCGAATCGACCGCGCCGCGCACGCCCTTGCCGCCGTAGCGGTCGGGATCGCCGTCGCGACGCTCCACCGCCTCGTGCGCGCCAGTCGACGCCCCGGAGGGCACGGCGGCGCGGCCCAGCGTGCCGTCTTCCAGCACGACGTCCACCTCGACGGTCGGATTGCCCCGGCTGTCGAGAATCTCGCGCGCAAGGATGTCGACGATCTCGGTCATTGGGCCCCGCTGCTGCTTGGAAAGGAGGCGCGAGGCTTAGCGGTGCGGGCGCATCCGATCAACCGCACCCGAGGCGGCGGGTGTAGGATCGGGATCGCCCGGCCCGAAGGAGACCAGAGCCATGACACCGGATGGATTGACCTGCTTCCCGAGCGCCCGCGCGGCCAAGCCCACCGCGGACGCGCTCGCCGCGGCGATCGAGGCGCAAGGCTTGACGGTCTTCGCCCGCGTCGACCACGCGGCCGGCGCTGCGGCAGTCGGGATGCAGTTGCGCCCGACCGAAGTCGTGATGTTCGGCAATGCGACGGGCGGCACGCCGTTGATGCAGGAGGTCCAGACGGCGGGCATTGATCTTCCGCTCAAGCTCCTCGTCTTCGAGGACGCCGCCGGCAAGACGTGGATCGCCTACAACGAGCCGGAATGGATCGCCGCTCGGCACGGCGTGACCAGCGCGGCCGGCCCGATCGCTGCGATGTCCGCCCTGCTCGCTACGCTGGCGCGCACGGGCGAGACCGCGAGCGCCCAGTCTTCCTAGCGGCTAGTCTTCCTTCGGCGTCAGCACCTGGCGGCCGCGGTAGGTGCCGGTCTTCAGGTCGATATGATGCGGGCGCTTCAGCTCGCCGGTGTCGGTGTCCTCGACATAGGCGTTCGGTTTCAGGGCATGGTGCGCGCGGCGCATGTTGCGGCGCGACGGGGAGGTTTTTCGCTTGGGGACGGCCATGGCGGGATCGGGCGCTTCTGCAGGGGCTCGAAAATGAGCGGGCGTCTATGCCGCAAGCGCC
>DATAQP010000083.1:0-2486 GCA_036264595.1 Allostellaceae bacterium | reverse complement strand
CGTGCTCATGGAATGTTCTCTCCTGCGAAGCCGACGCTGCGGCCGAGCCGGAGACGTGACAAGCCCGCCTCCTGCCATGCCGCACCACGGCTCGGCAGGATGGCGGTCATCGATATCGCGGGATCACAGGACATCGAGACCGTGCAAGGATCACCTCACGCCCCCCGCAGCCGCTGGCTGGCGGGCGACGGCGATACTATCCACGGTCCCTCGCGCCGGGTTGTGAGCAAGAAAAAGCACGAAGCCGGGTTCTCGTCGGCGCTTTTCGATCAATTCAAGGGAGCGCGGAACGTGACGCCGGGAAACGCCGCGGTCACGCCAAGTAGAACTCAAATGCCCCTTCGCGAAACATTTCGCCAGTCTTGCCGTTATGCTTGGCATGGCAATCGTCGGAGGATGACGTGACAATCGCGAGAAAGTTGACGACGGCGATTCTGTTCGTCGTGATCGGGATCGGCGCAACCGCTTGCGAATTCGGCGAGCACCGGGGCTCGCATTCCAACACCTATCCCGACGATCAGCGCCCTCCGGCGGCGCCTCAGCCCACCTATTAGGTGGGTGGCGAGTTAGGTGGGCGGCGAGGCAACTGCACTGGTGGCCTCAGCCGGGGCTAGAGGGCCCCAACCTCTCCCGCCAGTCGGGCAGCGGGAGAGCATCTTCAAGCTTTCGCGGCGCTTACTTGTCGAGGCCGCCGAGGCAGAGATACTTGACCTCGAGGAACTCCTCGATGCCGTATTTCGAGCCCTCGCGGCCGATGCCGCTTTCCTTGACGCCGCCGAACGGGGCGATCTCGGTCGAGATGATGCCCTCGTTGATACCGACGATGCCGTATTCGAGCGCCTCGGCGACGCGCCAGACGCGGCCGATGTCGCGGCTGTAGAAATAGGCGGCGAGGCCGAACTCGGTATCGTTCGCCATGCGGATCGCCTCGGCATCTGATTTGAAGCGGAAGAGCGGCGCCACCGGGCCGAACGTCTCCTCGCGCGTCACCACCATGTCGGTGGTGACATCGGCCAGCACGGTCGGCTGGAAGAAGCTGCCGCCGAGGGCGTGGCGCTTGCCGCCGACCACGATCTTGGCGCCCTTCTTGACGGCGTCGGCGATATGCTGCTCGACCTTCTCGATCGCCTTCATGTCGATCAGCGGACCGATCACCGTGCCCGCCTCGGTGCCGTTGCCGACCTTCATCGCGCTCACCGCAGCGGCGAGCTTCTTCGCGAAGGCGTCGTAGACACCGTCCTGCACCAGGATGCGGTTGGCGCAGACGCAGGTCTGCCCGGCATTGCGGTATTTCGAGGCGATGGCGCCCTTGATCGCGGCGTCGAGATCGGCGTCGTCGAAGACGATGAAGGGGGCGTTGCCGCCGAGCTCCATCGAGGTCTTCTTCACCGTGCCGGCGCATTGCGCCATCAGGAGCTTGCCGATCTCGGTCGAGCCGGTGAAGGTTACCTTGCGGACGGTCGGGTTCGCGGTGATCTCGCCGCCGATCTCCTTGGCGCTGCCGGTGACGCAGGAGACGACGCCCTTGGGCACACCGGCGAGCTCGGCGAGCTCGCAGAGGGCGAGGGCCGAATAGGGCGTCTGCGAAGCCGGCTTCAGCACCATGGTGCAGCCCGAGGCGAGCGCCGGCCCGGCCTTGCGGGTGATCATCGCCGCCGGGAAGTTCCACGGCGTGATGGCGCCGCAGACACCGATCGGCTGCTTCAGCACGACGATGCGCTTGTCGGCGCCGTGCGAGGGGATGGTGTCGCCGTAGATCCGCTTGCCCTCCTCGGCGAACCATTCGATGAACGAGGCGGCATAGGCGATCTCGCCGCGGCTCTCGGTCAAGGGCTTGCCCTGCTCGGCGGTCATCAGCTGCGCCAGATCCTCCTGGTTCGCCATCATCAGCTCGAACCATTTCCTGAGGATGACCGCGCGCTCCTTGGCGGTCTTGGCGCGCCAGGCCGGCAGGGCGGCATCGGCCGCCGCGATGGCGCGGCGGGTCTCTGCGGCGCCCATCTTGGGCACGGTGCCGAGACGCTCGCCATTTGCCGGATTCTCGACCGGAATAGTGCCGCCGCCATCGGCGTCGACCCAGGCGCCGTCGATATAGCATTGCTGGCGGAACAGCTTCGTGTCCGAGAGCTTCATGGCGATCTCCTCCATCGAAATGGCGTGTGGGATTGCTGCGATCATAGCGAGGCGACAGGGTTGTTGCCAGCGACGCGCCGCCTCCGCTATGTCATCGCCATGTCATCGCGGCCGGCTGGCGGCCCGCCAGAAGCGAGGAAGTCTTGACCACGCCCCCTCTCTCCGCCCTGCTGCAGGCGCCGCCGCGTGTCGTCAATATCGGGCTTCCCGCCTTTTCATCGGCGGCAACGATCAGTTCTTCCTCAACATCGCGATGGCCATGGGCAAGGCGATCATGGACCCGGTCAATGGCATCGCCTTCTCGACCATCGTCACTGCGATGTCGCGCAACGGCACCGAGTTCGGCATCAAGG
>DATAQP010000044.1:0-5251 GCA_036264595.1 Allostellaceae bacterium | reverse complement strand
GTGGATATCCCACGAAGATATTTCGCTCCGTCGGATCGTCCTCTACGGTGCGGTGATCGACGATCGGAGGGACAGCTCGGTGCTCTATCGCGGCATGGATCGGACGGCGCTCGACGCCGCCTACAATAACGGCGCGGCGGTTCCGGACGCGCCCCGCTATCGCGCTGATTGGGCGTCGCGCAGCGCGGCGATGCGCGAGCGCCATGCGAAGACGCTCGACATCCCCTACGGCACGGCCCCGCGCGCCAAGCTCGATCTCTTCCTCATCGGCAGGCGGGAGGTGCCGACCCTCGCCTTCATCCATGGCGGCTATTGGCAGATGAATGCTAAGGAGAATTTCGCCTTCATCGCCGAGGGGCCGCTGGCGCACGGCATCAACGTCGCCTCGATCGGCTATACGCTGGCGCCCGAGGCCGGGATGGATCAGATCGTCGGCGAGATCCGCGCTGCGGTGGACTGGCTGGCCAAGAACCTCGCCGCGCATGGGGCCGATCCCGAGCGGCTCTATGTCTCGGGTTGGTCGGCCGGCGGCCATCTCACGGCGACGGTGATGGACGACCCTCGCGTCAAAGGTGGGATCGCGGTCAGCGGCGTCTTCGACCTGGAGCCGATCCGCCGCAGCTATCTCAACGAGAAGCTCGGCCTCGACGCCGAGACGGCGCGGCGCAACAGCCCGCTCTTCCACCTGCCCGAGCGCGCCGGACGGCTCATCGTCACCGTCGGCGGCGCCGAGCTCCCCGAGCTGCAGCGCCAATCGGCCGAGTATTTCGCCGCCTGGACGGCGCATGGGCTCGTCGCCGATTTCGTCGCCCTGCCGGGCTGCAACCATTTCTCCGCCATCGAGGAGATGGCGCGGCCGGAGGGACGCCTCGTCGCGGCGCTGCGTCAGCTCATCGCCGATACCGGCGGCTGAGCGCGCCCTATTTCCCGCCGCTCACCGAGAGCACCTGGCCGGTGATCCAGCCGGCATGATCCGAGGCGAAGAACAGCACGGCATGGGCGATGTCGTCGGCCGTGCCGAGACGGCGCAGCGCGATGCTCTCGACGAGCTTCCTCTGGCCTTCCTCGCCGTAGGATTGCCATTGCCGTTCGGTCGTCGGGTTGGAGCGCACGAAGCCGGGCGCGACGTTGTTGACGGTAATGCCGAAGGGGCCGAGCTCGTGGGCGAGCTGGCGGGTCAGCCCGATCTGCGCCGCCTTGGCCGAGGCATAGGCCTGAATGCCGGTCAGGCTGATGCCGAGCCCCGCGCCGCTCGAGATATTGACGATGCGGCCGCCGCCCGCCGCCTTCATGCCGGGCGCTGCCGCCTGGGCGCAATTGAAGGCGCCGGTGACGTTGACGTCGAAGATCTCCTGCCACTGGCGCGGCGTGACCTTCTCGAGCGGCTGGCCGACCTGGCCGCAGACGCCGCCGGCATTGTTGACCAGCACGTCGACCCGGCCGATGCCGTCGACGAAGGCGCCGACCGCTTCGCGATCGGTGACGTCGATTCGGGCGGTGGTGAGGCGGCCGCCGGCGGCCGGCTTCGCCTCCGAAGCGGTGACCTCGAGCCCCGCCGTGTTGACGTCGCAGGCGAAGGTGGCGGCGCCGCGTGCGCAGAAGGCATGGGCGATGGCACGCCCGAAGCCGTGCCCGGCGCCGGTGACGACCACGGACTTGCCGGCAAAACCGATCTCCATCCTATGTCTCCTAACGCGCTGCTTCGGCAAGCAGGTCGAGATTTTTCCAGTCCAACGCCCGCTTGCCATCCTCGATGTCGTGTATCAGCGCGACGAGGCGGCGCGTGATCGGTGCCGTCTGGCCGTGCTTGGCGGCGATCTCGACGATGATGGCGATCTGCGCGTCGATCTCGGTCTTGCGCTTGCGTACCGCGAGATCGCGCCAGATGCCGCTATGTGATTTCGCCGAGCTGCGATTATGCGCCACCATCGCCGCCATCGAGCGCTCGGTGCGGGCAGTGTCGGCATCCGCCATGAAGGCGCCGGGATCGAAGCCGTTGAACCCTTCGGGTTTGACGCCCTCGGCGAGCGCCACCGCCATGACCTCGCGGCCGAGCGCGCGATAGAGCGGGAAATACTGCTTGGCGGCGAGCGCATCGGCGATCGATTCGTTGGTCAGCGCCGTGGCGAAGAGCAGCGCGCCATAGCCCAGCTTGCCCCAGAGATAGCCCCAGATATTGTCGGTGACGATCGCCTCGGGCTCGAAATCGCGGATGAGCCGGTGGAGCGCGGTAAGGCGCGGCGTCGTCTTGCCGTCGAGCTCGCCGAGCACGACCGCGCCGTGCCCGCCATAGAGGATGCGGCCTGGCTCGAGATAGTCGGCGCCGAAATTGACGAAGGCGCCGATCGTCCGCTTGGCGCCGACGATCTTGGCGATGATCAGCTCGTTGAGCCCGTTCTGTGCCGAGACGACATAGCCGTCCTCGGCGAGGAAGGGCAGCAGCGCCCGCGCCGCGCCCTCGGTGTGCTGCGCCTTGACGCAGAGCAGGACGCGTGCGAAGCGGCCGCTCAGCCGATCCGGCGTGAACGCCGGCGCGGGGACGGCGAACTCCTCGACCGGTCCCTCGATCCTGAGGCCGGGCCCGCTGATTGCCGCGACATGCTCGGGGACGATGTCGACGAAGACGATCTCATGACCGGCGCGCTTGAGATAGGCGCCGATCGTGCCGCCGATCGCCCCAGCGCCCCAGATCAGGATCGGCTCGTTGCTCAAGACCCCGTTGCTCAAGACCACGGCCCTTCGATCACGCTGCGCGTCTCCTCGACCGCGACCTTCCACAGCGCCAGCATCTCGTCATCCGAACGCCGGTAGACGCCGCCGAAATTGCCGTCGCCGAGATACTCGCGCACCTTCTGCGGGTCCATCAGCCGCAGCCTCTCGCCGTTGACCATCGTCTTGCCGCCTTCCGGCGTCGCGAAATTGGCGACCCGCGTCCACGGGAAATTCTCCATCCACGAGGCGTGGCTGGCGACGGGGTCGATCTCCTGCACCTTGGCCCAGGTCTTGGGCGCGTTGTACCAGTTGAAGAAACGCACGCTGGTGCCGGGGTTGTCGCACATCCATTCGAGCGCCTGCGCGCCGGCCGGCGCGTTGCCGCCATGGCCGTTGACGAAGAGGATGCGGCGGAAGCCGTGGCGCTTCAGGCTGTCGAGCACGTCGCGCACGATCGCGGTCAGCGTCGAGACGCGCAGGCTGACGGTACCGGGATACGCGGTGAAATAGGGCGTCGTGCCGTAGTTGAGGGTCGGAAAGACCGGCACGCCGAGCGGCTCGGCGGCCTCGGCCGAGACGCGTTCGGACAGGATCAAGTCGACGCCGAGGCTGAGCTGCGCGTGCTGCTCGGTGCTGCCGATCGGCACGACGGCGCGGTCGTCGCCCTTCAGATAGGTCTCGACCTGCATCCAGTTCATCTCGGTGATCTTCATCGCGCACTCCTCCTGCGGTTCCGCGCCAGCTTAGCGCAGCGTCGTCACGAATAGCAAAGGGCGTCAGAATTCCTTGCCGATCAGCTGGTCGACCGATTGCTTGCCGCCGCCGCGCGCGGCGATGGCGAGCGCGATGAGGCCCCAGAGCAATGTATGCTCATAGCCGCGCGTCCCGGCGAAGAACCCGTTCGGCCAAAAGACGTCGAGGCTGATGACCAGCATCTCGATGGCGATGGCGAGGGCGACCGGCCGGGTGAAGAGGCCGATCGCCAGCATCAGCCCGCCGAACAATTCGAGCGAGCCGACGAGCCAGAACAGCAATCTCGCCGGCTCGATGCCGAGCTTGTGGAAGAGCTCGATGGTGGCCTTCTGCGTCCCGCTATCGACGAATTTGCGCCAGCCATGCGGGACCAGCATGGCGCCGGTGACGAAGCGGATGAACGGATAGGCGAGGCCCGAAACGCTCTGATAGAACGACTCGAGCCGGGGAAAGAACAGTCGCGGCCGGCTGCCGCGCTTGCTGTCGCTCATGCGTCCCTTCTGTCCCCGATCTTGGCCCCGAGGATAACTGGCCAGGACCCTAGCCCGCCGCTTGCTGGCGCGCGAGCGCGGCGTTGCGCAAAGCGGTCAGCGTCGTGCGCGAGGTGATCGCCTCGGGATCGAGACGCAGCTCGATCACGGCAGGCGTGCCGGCGGCCAGCGCCCGCGCGAAGGCGCCGGGGAACTCCAATGTCTCGCGCACCGTCTCGCCATGCGCGCCGAAGGCGCGGGCATAGGCGGCGAAGTCGGGATTCTTGAGCTCGGTGGCTGGGTAACGGTGGGGGTATTCGCGCTCCTGATACATGCGGATCGTGCCGTAGAGCCCGTTATTGATCACCAGGAAGACGACGTTGGCACCGTATTGCACGGCGGTCGCCAGCTCCTGTCCGGTCATCATGAAGCCGCCGTCGCCGGCGAAGCAGAGAACCGGTCGCTCGGGATGGACGAGCTTCGCCGCGATCGCCGCCGGCACGCCATAGCCCATCGCGCCGTTGGTCGGTCCGACCAGCGTGCGGAAGCCGGGGAACTGGTAGAAGCGGTTGAGCCAGCCGGCGAAATTGCCGGCGTCGCTCGCCATGATGGTTTCCGTCGGTACCGTCTCGCCGATCATCTTCATGACGCGGCCGTAATCGAGCGTGCCCGGGCTCGGATCGGGCTCGAGGCTCTTGAGGTAGTCGCGCCGCGCGCCCTCGGCCCACTCCGCCCAGGCGGCATGATCGACCGGCTTCAGCGCCTTGGCGGCAGCGGCGAACTCTGCCATCCCGGCGGCGATCAGCAGCTTGCCCTGATAGACGCGCCCCAATTCGTTGGCATCGGCATGGACATGGATGAGCGGCTGCTTCGGCACCGGCGGCTCGACCAGCGTGTAGCCCTGCGTCGTCAGCTCGCCGAGCCGGGCGCCGACGACGAGGAGGAGATCGGTCTCGCGGATCCGCTTGGCGAGCGCCGGCAGGATGCCGACGCTGCAATCCCCGACGTAGTTCTTGTGCCGGTTGTCGAAGAGATCCTGGCAGCGGAACGAGGCGCAGGTGGGCAGGTTGTTGGCTTCGGCGAAGGCGACGATGTCGCGCGTCGATTGCGCCGACCAGCCGCCGCCGCCGACCAGCATCAGCGGCCGCTTGGCCTTCGCGAGACGCTCGCGCAGCGCCGTCATCGCCGCTGTCGAGGGACTCGGTCGCACGACCTGATAATGCGCCGCGTCGGCGGTCTCGCAACGCTCGATCACCATGTCCTCGGGCAGCGCCAGCACGACCGGGCCAGGCCGGCCGTTCACCGCGACGTGGAAG
>DATAQP010000008.1:0-3347 GCA_036264595.1 Allostellaceae bacterium | reverse complement strand
CGGGGGGAGAGGGGGTGGAAATGGCACCGCCAGAACCCTCTCCGCCCCAGCCCTTCGACCAACGCTCAGGAGCGCAGGACGAGGGCACCGTTCCTGCAAACGACCTGCATCCGGACGACAGTCCTCACCCCGACCCTCTTCCGGCGGGAGAGGGAGGAGGAGAGCAAGCCGATGCCGTCGCGCCCCCGTCGCCCCTGCATTCCGCCTGCATCCAGCCGTCGCCGGCGACGATCGCCGGGCGGCGGCGCGTGGCGGAGCAGGCGTGGCGGCAATGGGCAAGCGCGCTGCCGCGCTAAGCCGTTGCACCGCGTGCCGATTGCCAGACTCGCGGCTTTGTCCGATGATCCGGGCAAGATCGTAACCCGCGAAAGCGCGGGCGGCGGCGGCTCAACAGGCGAGGGAACGCGATGCGCGGGATGATGATGGATCGGCCGCTGCTGATCTCGCAGCTGGTTGCCTATTCGGCACGGTTCCACCGCGATGCCGAGATCGTCTCGCGCACCATCGAGGGCGGCATCCACCGCTATTGCTATCCCGATCTGGAATCGCGGGCCAAGCGTCTCGCCAAGGCGCTGCAGCGCCACGGCATCAAGCTCGGCGACCGCGTCGCCACGCTGGCTTGGAACGGCTATCGCCATCTCGAGCTCTATTTCGGCGTCTCGGGGATGGGCGCGGTCTGCCACACCATCAATCCGCGCCTCTTCCACGATCAGCTGCGCTACATCGTCAACCATGCCGAGGACCAGCTCGTCTTCCTCGACCTCACCTTCGTGCCGCTGGTCGAAAAGCTCGCCGCCGAGTTCAAGCCGGTGCGTCACTACGTCATCATGACCGACCGCGAGCACATGCCTGACACCACCCTGCCCAACGTGCTGTGCTACGAGGAGCTCATCGCCGGCGAGAGCGACGATTATGCCTGGCCGGATTTCGACGAGAACACCGCCTCGTCGCTGTGCTACACCTCGGGCACCACCGGCAATCCCAAGGGCGCCCTCTTCTCGCATCGCTCGACCGTGCTGCACGCCTTCGAGGCCTGCCGCGCCGACGGCGTCGCCATCTCGATGCGCGAGTCGCTGTGCCCGGTGGTGCCGATGTTCCACGCCAATGCCTGGGCGACGCCCTACGCCGCGGCGATGAGCGGGGCGAAGCTGGTCTTCCCCGGCGCCGCGCTAGACGGCAAGAGCCTCTTCGAATTGTTCGAGGCCGAGCGGGTGACGTTGAGCTTCGGCGTGCCGACCGTATGGCTGGTGCTGCTCAAATATCTCGACGACAGCAAGCTGCGTCCGAGCACGCTGAAGCGCACCTTGATTGGCGGCTCGGCCGTGCCGCTCGCCATGATCGAGGCCTTCGAGGAGCGCTACGGCATCGACGTCGTCCAGGGTTGGGGGATGACCGAGATGAGCCCGGTCGGCACCTGCACGACGTTGACGCCGACGCTCGCCGCCTTGCCGGCCTCCGAGCGCTACCGCATCAAGGCGAAGCAGGGACGAGCGATCTATACCGTCGAGCTCAAGATCGTCGATGCCGAGGGCAAGGAGCAGCCGCATGACGGCGTCGCCATGGGCGAGATCCTGGCGCGCGGGCCCTGGGTGATCAGCGGCTATTACAACGATCCGGCGGCAAGCGCCGCGGCCTTCGACGAGGCGGGCTGGCTGCGTACCGGCGACGTCGCGACGATCGATCCCGACGGCTATGTGCAGGTCGTCGACCGCCGCAAGGACGTCATCAAATCGGGCGGCGAATGGATCAGCTCGATCGATGTCGAGAACGCCGCGATCGGCCATCCGGCGATCGCCGAGGCGGCGGTGATCGGCCTGCCGCATCCGCGTTGGGGCGAGCGCCCGCTGCTCATCGTCGCGCTGCGCGAGGGGCGGAAGGGCGACAAGGCGGACATACTGCGCCATCTCGGCCGGCATCTCGCCAAATGGCAGCTCCCCGACGATGTCGTCTTCGTCAGCGAGATCCCGCACACGGCAACCGGCAAGATCCGCAAGACCAGGCTGCGCGAGATGTTCCGCGACCACAAGCTGGCGGCGGAGTAGGGCGATGAACGCGCGGCGCGACCTAATCCCTCTCCCCTTGCGGGAGAGGGAGGGACCCGCGAAGCGGGAGGGTGAGGGGGCTGTCGCCCGGCGGGGCGCTGCTCCGCGAGCCCCCTCACCCCGGCCCTCTCCCGCTCTCGTGGGGACCTTTGGTCCCCGCTGTCGCGGCAGGCGTGGCGAAGCCACGCTGGGAGCAAGGGGAGAGGGGGAAGGCAAGTGCGATGGCAGGTAACGCCGCCCGCCTCGCCGGCAAGGCCGCTTTCGTCACCGGCGCCGCCTCGGGGATCGGCCGCGCCATCGTGCGGCGCTTTGCCGCGGAGGGTGCCAGCGTCGCGCTCGCCGATATCGACGAGCCGGGCGGCGCGGCGCTTGCCGCCGAGATCGGCGCCGCCGCTCTCTTCCTGCGCCACGACGTGACTGATGAGGCGGACTGGATCGACAATCTGGCGCGCCGTCGCCGCCTTCGGCCGCTTCGACATCCTCGTCAACAATGCTGGGATCGGCCCGGCCGGGACGATCGAGAAGACCAGCCTGGCGGAGTGGCGCCGCGTCCATGCGATCAACCTCGATGGCGTCTTCCTCGGCTGCAAGCACGGCATCGCCGCGTTGCGCGCATCCGGCGGTGGCAGCATCGTCAACCTCTCGTCGGTCGCCGGGCTGATGGGAACGCCGACCCTGGCGGCTTACGGCTCGAGCAAGGCGGCGGTGCGCCAGCTGACCAAATCGGTGGCGCTTCATTGCGCCGCGCGGCGCGACGATATCCGCTGCAACTCGATCCACCCCGCCTTCGCGGCGACGCCGATGGTCGAGCGGATGATCGCCCAGTCGAAGGCGCCGGAGCGCACGCGCGCCGCGCTCGCCGAGCAGATTCCGCTCGGCCGACTCGGCGAGGCGGACGAGGTCGCGGCGCTCGCTCTCTACCTCGCGAGCGACGAATCGCGCTTCGTCACCGGCGGCGAGTTCGTCATCGATGGCGGCCTCACCGCCGGGTGACGACCGGGTGCGAAAAGCGGCGCTGCGCCGGATGCGACTCGGGCGTCGCCTTGGCGCGGATCAGCCGCGGCAGCACCCGCCCGTGCCCAAAAGAGAGGCGGAAAATGTCGAAAGCTTGGTCAGGAATGATCGATATTTGCGCGGAATAGGCGAAAGTCCGGGTCCTCTATATTGAAAGCGGGCCGATATTCGCCTGAAAGGAGAGTTGGCGATCATTCTGGCGGTATTTGTTGAAACGGAATAGTAGCGGTATAAAATACTGTAAGGAAACCATTCGACGGGGCGACGGACAAAGGGCTCCGAAAAGTGGTA
>DATAQP010000606.1:0-7627 GCA_036264595.1 Allostellaceae bacterium | reverse complement strand
AAGGGCGTAGCGCCCGCCGCTGCGCTGCAGCTGGCGGATCGCGGTGAGGGCGAGGCGCGCCCCCGAGGCGCCGAGCGGATGGCCGATGGCGATGGCGCCGCCATTCGGGTTGACCCGGGAATCGTCGAAGGCGATGTCGAGCTGCTTGAGGCAGCCGAGCACCTGCGTCGCGAAGGCCTCGTTGAGCTCGATGACGTCGATGTCCTTGAGCGTGAGCCCGGCGCGCTCGAGCGCCTTCTGCGAGGCGGGCACCGGGCCCAAACCCATCACGCGCGGCTCGACGCCGGCGATCGCCGCCGAGACGATTCGGGCGATCGGCTTCGCGCCTGATTTGTCGCCGATCGCGCCGTTGCCGATTATGAGCGCCGCGGCGCCGTCATTGATGCCCGAGGCGTTGCCCGCCGTGACGACGCCGCCAGGAAAGAGCGGCTTCAGCTCGGCGAGGCGTTCATAAGTGGTGTTGGGCCGCGGGTGCTCGTCTTGCGCTACGATTGTCTCGGCGCCCTTGCGGCCGCCGATCGTGACGGGCGCGATCTCGCCGTCGAAGAAACCCTCGGCCTTGGCCCTGCCGTATTTCTGCTGCGAGGCGGCGGCGAAGCGGTCGCTCGCTTCGCGGCCGATGGCGAGATCCTTGCCGACATTGTCGGCCGTCTGGGGCATCGTGTCCTCGCCGAACGCCTTGCCGATGCGCGGATTGGGAAAACGCACGCCGATCGTCGAATCGAAGACGCGCACCTCGCGCGCGTATGGGCTCTCGCTCTTACCCGTCACGAAGGGCGCCCGGCTCATGCTCTCGACGCCGCCGGCGATGAAGAGGGCGCCCTCGCCGCAGCGCGTCGCGCGCCCGGCATCGGCGATGGCGGCGAGGCCGCTGCCGCACAGCCGGTTGACCGTCAGCCCGCCGATCGAGGTGGGCAGCCCGCCGAGCAGCGCCGCGTGGCGGGCGACGTTGCGGGCATCCTCGCCGGCCTGGTTGGTGCAGCCGATGATGGAATCCTCGAACTGCTCCGCCTTGAAGGGCGAGCGACCGACCACCTCCTTGATGACGCCGGCGAGGAGGTCGTCGGGGCGGACCGGGGCGAGACCGCCGGCATGGCGCCCGATCGGCGTGCGCAGCCCGTCATAGATGAAAGCGTCCTGCATCGCTGCCTTCCTTGCCGTCACGGCGTGAGGCCGCTCGCCGCCATTCGGGCGGCAGGGCGGCAATCGGTTGTCATGCGTTGACCCGCAAGGTAGGACAATGCCAGAGTCGGGGACAAGCGGATTATCCCGAGACATTTTTCCATGGTGGCGCTCTCCGCAACGGCGCTGCGGCGAGGAGAGGAGTCATGCGTAAATTCAACGGTCCCGGCAACTCGGCGGCCTATGGCGAGCACGGCATGGCGGCGACTTCGCTGCCGCTCGCCACACTGACGGCGATCGACGTGCTGCGCGCCGGCGGCAATGCCGTCGATGCGGCGATCGCGGCGGTGGCGGTGTGCTGCGTTGCCGAGCCGGCGATGACCGGCATCGGCGGCGATTGCTTCGTGCTCTATTCCAAGAGGGGCGGGCGGCCGATCGCGCTCAACGGCTCGGGCCGCGCCCCGGCGGTGGCCAAGGTCGGCTGGTACCAGGAGCGCGGCATCGCGGCGATTCCGGCGATGTCGCCGCATGCCGTCACCATTCCGGGCGCCGTCGACGCCTGGTTCCGCCTTCTCGCCGATCACGGCACAAAGGACATGGCGGAGCTGCTGCGCCCAGCGATCCGCGTCGCCGAGGAGGGCTTCCGCGTCTCGCCGCGCGTCGCCTCGGACTGGGCCGATCAGCGCGAGAAGCTGGCCTACGATCCCGATGCGACCAAGCATTTCTGGGCCGGCGGCAAGGCGCCGAAAGCCGGCGATCTCTTCCGCCAGCCGGCCCTCGCCGCGACCCTGCGGCGCATCGCCAAGGAGGGCAAATCCGCCTTCTACCACGGCGAGGTCGCCGACGAGATCGTCGCCCATCTGCGCGCGCTCGGCGGGCTGCAGACGGTGGAGGATTTCGCCGCCGCGCATTGCGACTATGTCGAGCCGATCTCGACCAATTATCGCGGCCACGAGATCTTCGAATGCCCGCCCAATGGCCAGGGCCTCGCCGCCCTCATCATGCTGCGCGCCCTCGAAGGCTGTGATCTCGCGAGCGACAAGCTCAGCGAGGCCGACCGCATCCATCTCCTCGCCGAGGTGACGAAGGCGGCCTACTACCTGCGCGACGCCTATTTCTGCGATCCCGAGCAGCACCAAGTCGATGTCGCCGATTTCCTTTCCGATTCGCGCGCCGAGCGGACGCGCAAGGCGATCAGCATGGACCGCGCCCTGCCGGGGAGCCATTGGGAGGCCGCCGAGCACAAGGACACGACCTATCTCACCGTGGTCGACCGCGACCGCAACGCGATCTCCTTCATCAACTCGCTCTTCGCCGGGTTCGGCAGCGGCATCTACGCGCCGAAATCCGGCGTCATCCTGCACAATCGCGGCATGGGATTCCGCACCGTGCCGGGCCATCCCAACACCATCGCGCCGGGCAAGCGGCCGATGCATACGATCATCCCCGCCCTCGCCATGAAGGACGGCCGCACGGTGATGCCGTTCGGCGTCATGGGCGGCCACTACCAGGCGGTCGGCCATGTCCATCTCCTCTCCGAGATGCTCGACCGCGGCCGCGACCCGCAGGAGGCCTCGAACGCGCCGCGCAGCCATGCATTCGAGAGCGTGCTGCGCCTCGAGAACACGATCGCCAAGGAAATCGGCACCGATCTCGCCCGCCGCGGCCACAAGATCGAGTGGCAGGAGAAGGGCCTGGGCGGCTGCCAGATCATCCAGATCGACTGGCAGCGCGGCGTCCTGATCGGCGCGACCGAGGCGCGCAAGGACGGCTTCGCGCTGGGGTATTGAACGAGGCATGGAGCGAGGCCGGCGGCCCTCTGGGACCCATCGTCTTGCTTCCATTTTAGATATTCTGCCTGTAAACAACAGGACAAAAACAGGCGGCCGGTTGCGTGGCGTTGAGGCGGTGCACCGAAAAATTGTAATCTCGGTGTGCGGCGGCGGTGCCCAGGAGAAATCAACCTCTTTACGCACGATCCGAACGAGCATTGCCACCTCTACTGTTAATCCGGAACGGATTATATAGTACCCCATAACGGATATGCAAGAGGCCGCGCCGCAAGAAACCCCGGGGCGAGGAGAGTTGACATGGGGAAAACGATCGAAGGCGGATGCCATTGCGCCGCCGTGCGTTATGCAATCGCCGGCGTGCAGGCGAGCATGGTGTGCCATTGCCGCACATGCCAGCGCGTCGCCGGCGCACCGGTGCTCGCCTGGGTGAGCGTCGCGGCCGCTGACTATCGCGTCACCAAAGGCGAGCCTGCCCGCTACGCGTCTTCGCCCGGCATCGCTCGCACATTCTGCGCCGCGTGCGGCGCGCAGCTCACCTACGTCAGCGCGCCCCGGGAGATCGACGTCACCGCCGCGAGCCTCGACGATCCCGACGCGTTCCCGCCGACACATCATTCCTGGCTAAGTCACAATATTGCGTGGATCGAGTTCGGCGACGGCCTGCCGAGGTTCTCCAAGTCGCGTTCCGACGGCTGACTGCTGCCATTGTGCGGCGGCGTTGCCAGAGCCGCTGAGGGCGGCGTTTGCCGCGCGCTGATTGGCGACGCGTGCTGCCCTCTTGCCATGCGTCGACGAGGGCTTCGTGCGGCGCGCGCGACCTCCTCCGAAATCCGGGACTGCTGTACGGCCTTCACGGGAAAGCGACGACCTGAAAGAAGGCCCTGCCGCGAGGGCAGGGCTAGCGCGAACGTTGATGCTGCCCGATCCCACGAAGAGGCAGCGTCATTAAGTTATCGCGGCATCGTTAAGACTTGGTTATGTCGCCAATGTGGGATCGATCGGATATTTCGTTAGAGGGCGCCCATCGGTGGTTTCCCGAATGATATCCCGCGACGGCGACGGTCGGTTTCCGGCCCGTGCACGTTATATCATCGGGTCCACAAATCGGCGGGATGCGGGATAGGTACGATTTCATCGATGACGGCGACACGGCGATCATTGCGGCGCGGGCAAGGCGACTTCTTTGCCGCCGAACCCCGCCTGCCGCCCGGCTTCGCCTATCGGGAGGCGCTGATCGCGGCAGGCGAGGAGCGCGCTCTGGTCGAACGCTTCGCGGAATTGCCGTTTCAACCCTTCGAGTTTCACGGCTATCTCGGCAAGCGGCGCATCGTCTCGTTCGGCTGGCGCTACGATTATGGCGGCAGGGCGCTGCGCGAAAGCCAGCCCATTCCATCGTTCCTGCTGCGGCTGCGCGAGCAGGTTGCCGCCTTCGCGGAGGTCCCAGCGGAGGGCGTGCAGCAGATCCTCGTCACCGAATACGCGCCCGGCGCCGGCATCGGCTGGCATCGCGACAAACCGATGTTCGAGGATGTCGTCGCCGTCTCCTTCCTGTCGTCCTGCGTCTTGCGATTTCGCCGCAAGCAGGGAACCGGATGGGAGCGCGTCTCGCGCGAGATAAGCGCACGCTCGGCCTATCTGCTGCGCGGCCCGGCACGGCGCGAATGGGAGCATAGCGTTCCGCCCGTCGATCGCTTGCGCTATTCGGTGACATTCAGGAACTTCGTGACCGGCGATGCGCGCCGGCGAGAGGAAGCGCAGTGACGGCGAGACGTACTCGACGATCCTTGATGATCGCGACCTACAACGTCAATGGCGTCAACGGCCGTCTGCCCAATCTGCTGACCTGGCTGGATGAGGCGGCGCCCGACATCGTCTGTCTTCAGGAATTGAAGTCGCCCGACGAAAAGTTCCCCGCCTCGGCGATCCGCGCCGCCGGCTACGGCGCGATCTGGCATGGGCAGAAAAGCTGGAACGGCGTCGCGATTCTCGCGCGCGGCGCCGAGCCGGCGGAGATCCGCCGCGGCCTGCCCGGCGATCCCGACGACACGCATAGCCGCTATATCGAGGCGGCAATCGGCGGCGTGACGATCGGCTGCCTCTATTTGCCCAACGGCAATCCCGCGCCCGGACCCAAATTCGACTATAAGCTGCGCTGGTTCGACCGCTTCGCCGCCCATGCCAAGACCCTGCTGGCGAGCGGCGGACCGGTGGTGCTCGCCGGCGACTACAACGTCATGCCGACCGATCTCGACGTCTATGCGCCGGAGCGCTGGGTCGATGACGCGCTTTTCCGGCCCGAGGTGCGCGAGGCCTATCGCCGCCTCGTCGCGCAGGGCTGGACCGATGCCATACGCAAGCTCCATCCTGGCGAGCGCATCTACACGTTCTGGGATTACTGGCGGAACGCCTTCGCCCGCAATGCCGGTCTGCGCATCGACCATCTGCTGCTCAGCCCGTCTTTGGCGAAACGCCTCGTCGCGGCCGGCGTCGACCGCGACGCACGCGGCCGCGAACGGGCGAGCGATCACGCGCCGACCTGGATCGAGCTTGCCGCGGCAACACCGGCACCCGCGCGTCGGGCAGGACGTCCGCGGAAGGAGGGCTGAGATGGTGACAAGCGATCCCTACGATCTCCAGCGCTTCGTGACGGCGCAGGCGCCGGTCTTCGATACGGTGCTCGACGAGCTGCGCGCCGGCCAGAAGCGAAGCCACTGGATGTGGTTCGTCTTCCCGCAATTGCGCGGCCTCGGCCATTCCTCGACGGCGCAATTCTATGGCATCTCGTCGCTCGACGAGGCGCGCGCCTATCTGGCCCATCCCGTGCTGGGACCGCGGCTCGATTTCTACACCAGGACGGTCGTCGAGAGCGCGGCGCCGTCGCTCCATGCGATTTTCGGCTCGCCCGACGACATGAAGTTCCGCTCATGCGTCACGCTGTTCTCGCTCGCGGCGGGGAACGCGGAGAACCCGTTTCGCCGCGCTCTCGATCGTTGGTGCGAGGGGCACCCCGACGAGCGGACGCTGGCGCTCATCCGTTCCGGCGGACGACCGGGCTGACGTCGCTCACTCGCTTCCCGGCCGCACCGTCTCGACGGCGAGGGAGCCGGCGCGCAGCGGTTTCAGCAAATCCGCTTCCGGCGCCGTCAGATCGATCCAGGCCGCCCAATCCTTGGGCCGCAGAACCGCCACCTGGCGATCGTGATAGGGCGCGACGTCCGGTCCGGGCTCGGTCGTCAGCATCGTGAAGGCCGGCGGCTGGTTGCCCTTGCCCTCGCGCCACAGCCCGGCGATCGCCATGAAGGGCTCATCGGTCAGCGTGAAGCGGTGCTTCGCCTTCGGATATTTCTTGCCGGTGAACTCGAAGAACGCCGAGGCCGGGACGAGGCAGCGGTTGCTCTTGTCGAAGCGCCGCCCCTCCGAGCGGAAGTTGAAGACGGGACCGCCGCGCGGACTCGACGGCGGAAAACCAAACCGCATCGGCGCCAGCTCGATAACGTTTCCGGCGGCGCGTATGACCGGCGCGAGATCGTTGATCCTGATGTCGTCGGATTGCGGGAGATCGAGATCGGATTGCTGCGTCGGGATGCCAAGCGCCAACGCCTGCATCATCTTGCAGTATTCGGCCCAGGCGACGTGCTGCTCATAATCATTGCACATGAATAGCAGGATAGAGCGGGCTGCTTTCCCAATCGAGCGCAGCGATCATTGACAGCGTATCCATTTTGATGGAATTTTCCTCCACCATGATAGATATTCCCGCCACATGACCGACCCCAACGTCAATGAGCGCATCGCGGCGCGCGTGCGCCAGCTCAGGGCGGAGCGCGGCATGTCGCTCGATGCGCTGGCGGAGCGCAGCGGCGTCAGCCGCTCGATGATCTCGCTGATCGAGCGAGGGGAGACGAGCCCGACCGCAATCCTGCTCGAGAAGCTCGCAGCCGGCCTCGATATCGCTCTCGCCGCTTTGTTCGAGCCGCCGGCCGGCCCGGCGGATCCCGTCGCCCGCCGGGCGGACCAGGCGCTGTGGCGCGACCCGGGCTCCGGCTATGTGCGCCGCAACGTGTCGCCGAGCGCCCAGCTGACGCCGATCCAGATCGTCGAGGTGGTGTTTCCGCCGGGCGCACATGTCGCTTATGAGAGCGGCGGGCGCCAGCCACAAGTCCATCAGCAGGTCTGGGTGCTCGAGGGCGCCATCGAGGTCACGGTCGGCGCCGAGCACTACGCGCTCGCCACCGGCGACTGCCTCGCTTTCGTTCTCGACCGGCCGACCGCCTTCCGCAATCGCAGCCGCAAACCGGCGCGCTATGCCGTCGTGGTCGTATCAGGCGCGGGAATTTCCGGGTGATATCATGACGACGCGCCACGACCAGACGATCATCCGCCGGCTCGCCACGCTCGCGGCGCCCGACATCGCTGAGCTCGCTGCGATCCTGGTCGATTGCGTCCAAGGCGGCGCATCGGTCGGCTTCATGCAGCCGATCACCGCCGCACGTGCCGCGGATTTCTGGCGCAGCCTCGCCGGCGAGGTGGCCGAGGGAGCGCGGGTGCTGCTCGTCGCCGACGGCTCGAGCGGCATCGTCGGCACCGTGCAGGTGATCTTCGCCAAGTCCGAGAACCAGCCGCACCGGGCGGATATCGCGAAGATGCTGGTGCATCGCCGCGCCCGCGGACGCGGCATCGGCGCGGCGCTGATGCGCGCGGCGGAGGAGGGC
>DATAQP010000502.1:0-3084 GCA_036264595.1 Allostellaceae bacterium | reverse complement strand
CTCCGCCTGCGCGGCTATATCGGCATACCGCTCCTCGGCGAAAGCCAACTCTGGCGCCGCGCTCCCGCCGATTTGCCGCTCTGCGCCGCGCCACGCCGACGACAGTGACGCCGCTTCATTGACACTTCCGCTCTATGATCGCCCGATCGACGAGCGGGAGAGCCGTGCGTGCCACCGATAATTGCCGACAATCGCGTCCTCGCCGGGCTGTGGACATATTGGCAGGCCAAGCGGGGCACCCGATCGATGCCGCGGCGACGCGACATCGATCCCGCAGAGATCGTCGCCATTCTTCCCTATCTCCAGCTCGTCGAGCGGATGGACGGACGCTTCCGCTACCGGCTGTGCGGCACGGCGATCGTCGAGGCCTATGGTCACGAGCTCACCAGCCGCTTCGTCGACGAGATCATCCCCGCTCATCGCCGCGTCGTCGCCGAGCACCATTATACGTTGTCATACGAGGGCCGCCGGCCCATCTTCTTCCAGAACAAATATACGACGACGCGGTCGCTCAACATCATCGCCAGCCGTCTCATCCTGCCGCTCTCCGAGGATGATTCGACGGTGGCGATGCTGCTGATGGCGCAGACCTTCGATTACGGCGCCGAAATGCCGACCCGGCTCGACATGGAGGCGACGATCGCGCCGTATTTCGACCGGGTCGAATTCCTCTAGCCGCGCCCTACTCGGCCGCTTCCGCCAGCTTCTCGATGCGCGCCGCGCAGTATTTGAACTCCGGAATCTTGCCGAAGGGATCGAGCTGCGGGTTGGTCAGGATGTTCGCGGCGGCCTCGGCATAGCAGAACGGGATGAAGATCATGCCGGGCGGGATCGCCCCATCGGCCCGCGCCTTGAGCTCGATGGCGCCGCGCCGCGTGGCGACGCGCAGCATGGCGCCCGGCGCGATGCCGAAGTTCCGCAGGTCCATCGGCGCCATCGAGACATGGGCGTCCGGCTCGAGCTCGTCGAGCACGGAAGCCCGCCGCGTCATCGCGCCGGTGTGCCAATGCTCGAGCTGGCGGCCGGTCGTCAGTACCATCGGATAGGCCTCGTCCGGCTCCTCGGCCGGGTTGATGATCGCCGCCGGAACGAACTTGCCGCGGCCCGATTTGGTCGGGAACCCTTCGCCGAAGACGATGTCGTTGCCCGGCTGGTCGGGCGCGTCGCACGGATAGGTCACCGAGCTTTCGCGCTGCAGACGCTCCCAGGTGATGTTGGCGAGCGACGGCATCGCCTTGCCCATCTCGGCGAAGATTTCGCGCGGATGCGCGTAGTTCCAGTCGAGGCCGATGCCGCGGGCGATGTCCTGGATGATCGCCCAATCCTCGCGCGCCTCGCCCGGCGCCTTCAGCGCCTTGCGGCCGAGTTGGACCTGGCGATTGGTGTTGCTGACGGTGCCGTTCTTCTCGGGCCAGGCCGAGGCCGGCAGCACGACGTCGGCATAGGCCGCCGTCTCGGTGAGAAAGATGTCTTGGACGACGAGATGCTTGAGCTTGGCGAGCGCCTCGCGCGCATGGGTGAGGTCGGGATCGGACATCGCCGGGTTCTCGCCCATGATGTACATGCCCTTGACGATGTCGGCATGCACCGCATCCATGATCTCGACGACGGTGAGGCCGCGCTTGGGATCGAGCTTGGCGCCCCACAGCGCCTCGTAGCGGGCACGGATATCGGGATCCTCGACACTCTGATAGTCGGGCAGGAACATCGGGATGAGCCCGGCATCGGAGGCACCCTGCACGTTGTTCTGACCGCGCAGCGGA
The DNA here is from genome assembly GCA_036264595.1 of Allostellaceae bacterium. Classification (GTDB taxonomy): domain Bacteria; phylum Pseudomonadota; class Alphaproteobacteria; order ATCC43930; family CGMCC-115725; genus URHD0088. Next base: position 1,321 of record DATAQP010000502.1, on the reverse strand, counting down.
TGGAGACCGGTGCCGGGCCGGCCAACCTGGCCGGTGACGAGCGAGAGGGCGATCAGGCAGCGGGCGTTGTCGGTGCCGTGGATATGCTGCGAGATACCCATGCCCCAGAAGATGATCGCCGCCTCGGCGCGCGCATATTTGCGCGCCACGGTGCGCAGCGTCTCGGCGTCGATGCCGCAGATCTCGGCCATCTTCTCGGGCGCATAGGCCTTGACATGCTCACGCAGCTTCTCGAAATCGTCGGTATGGGCCTGGACGTATTGCTTGTCGTGCAGCCCCTCCTCGATGATGACGTGGAGCAGCGCGTTGAGCATCGCGACGTCGCGGCCCGGCTTGAACTGCAGCATGTGCGTCGCGTGGCGCTTGAGCGCCTGGCCGCGCGGGTCCATGACGATGAGCTCGGCGCCGCGCTTCGCGGCATTCTTGAAGAAGGTCGCGGCGACGGGATGGTTCTCGGTCGGGTTGGCACCGATGACGATGATGACGTCGGCATCAGCCGCCGCCATGAAAGGCGCCGTCACCGCACCCGAGCCGATGCCTTCGATCAGCGCCGAGACCGACGAGGCGTGGCAGAGCCGCGTGCAGTGGTCGACATTGTTGGTGCCGAAGCCGGTGCGCACCAGCTTCTGGAAGAGATAGGCCTCCTCGTTCGAGCCCTTGGCCGAGCCGAACCCGGCAAGGCCCTTGCCGCCATCGCGGTCGCGAATGCGCTTCAGCCCGCCGGTGGCGAGGCTGAGCGCCTCGTCCCAGCTCGCCCTGCGGAAATGCGTGTAGGGGTTGGCGGGATCGATGGCGACGTCGTGCTTGGAGACGCCGTCCTTGCGGATCAGCGGCACGGTCAGGCGATGCGGATGATCGACATAGTCGAAGCCGAAACGGCCCTTGACGCAGAGCCGGTCCTTGTTCGACGGACCATCGCGGCCGTCGACCGAGACGATCTTGTCATCCTTGATGTTGTAGGTGAGCTGGCAGCCGACACCGCAATAGGGGCAGACGCTGTCGACGGTGCGACCGGGCGCGTTGGCGTAAGTGCCGGCCGTGTCGACCTGGCTCGCCGGCATCAGCGCGCCGGTCGGGCAGGCCTGGACGCATTCGCCGCAGGCGACGCAGGTCGAGTTGCCCATCGGGTCGTCGAAGTCGAAGACGATCTTCTCGAGATGGCCGCGTGATGCCATGCCGATCACGTCGTTGACCTGGACCTCGCGGCAGGCGCGCACGCAGAGATTGCACTGGATGCAGGCATCGAGATGCACTGCCATCGCCGGGTGCGAGCGGTCGGGCGCCGGGCGGTGGTCGCGCGGAAAGCGGCTCTCGGCGACGG